>CACYWX010000001.1 GCA_902778205.1 uncultured Ruminococcus sp.
CGGAATCTGATTCGGTATGACCCGATCAGACGTCTTCCTTGCCCATTCTCTTCTTGGTGACGAGCACAACGCCCGCGCCCACCGCCAGCAGGCCGCCGACGATGTAGAAGATCGTGGTACCGATACCACCGGTGGAGGGAAGGACGGTACCGGACTTGTTAATAACGACTTCCTGATGGAGTTCTTCAGATGTGATAGAAGTGTCGGTTTCAGTATACTCTTCGTTCCAGCCTGTGATGTTGCCATCTTCGTCAGTAATGGGAGTAAACGTGTATTCACCGATCTGAGTAAGATCATTACCGGGAACGGTAATATCTTCAGCCTTGTTGTAACCGTCAGGAACCGTGATTTCTTTAAGAGTATATTCCCAACTCTGATCAAGACCAAGGACAGAGATCGTGGTATTGGTCGTCATGTCGAGGGTTGTGACAGTTCCATCAGGAGAGTAAGTATAAGTACCGTCACCGTTATCGATGAAGGTAAGAGCAGCTCCGTTAGCCCACAGTTCGAACTGAGCGCCCGGGAGGGGTTCTTCATTTTCATCAGTCTTCACGATCTGGAAACCGTAAGTATAGATGACAACCGGCGGGGGCGGGTTAGGACCGGGGATTTCGTTCTTCGCAGGGGCAGTGGCAGCAGCCGCGAGGATAGTCGCATCGTACGTAACAACGATCGGAATCAGACCGTCCTCGGGAGCATCATAGATACTGTTGCCATTTTCATCAACCATGGGGATGGTGAGAGTAAAACCGCCATTACCGTCGCCGGCAGCCGTGAAATTCGTAATCTCCGTGCCATTCACCGTAACAACAATGGTCTCCGGGTCGACAAACATGCCGGTCGCGGTATCGGTGAATGTCCATTCCGTTGTAATTTCTGTGTCGGTGACTGTCTCGATAGAACCTTCGGTTTCCTTTTCACCGGTCCAGTTCACAGCGTTAGCGGTAACTTCAAAAGTAACTACGCTTCCGACGTGCGCGTTGGCTTCAGTAACTTTATCCTGCTCTTCACCGTCGACTGCGATGATCTTCTTCTCGGGACCAGTGGGTTCTACGAAGTTCTTGTCATAGACTTCCGCAGAAGGAGCAACCGTAGTGATCGTGACTGCAGAACCAAGACTGGAGGTAATGTAGTAGTATCCGAAGTCAAGATTGTCGAAGGTCACAGTGCTGTTAGTCTCATCGAATTCGCCTTCAATGGGAGTTCCGCCGAATGCTGCGTAATTAGCCTTCATCCAGTCGATGATAGCACTTTCGTCAGCGTCTTCCAGAGCCCATACGCTTATGTTGCCATTGGCATCGGGTGCGCTCCATCCGAAGAGAGAAGAATCAAGAAGGTCTTCATTTTCAGCGGGAGTGGTGTAACTAACAGCGTCGCCGCTGTAGGTAGCATCGAAAATCTTGTAGGCCGTATAGGTGTGGCCCTTGGTAGCGTTCTGAATGACAATGGTGCCAGTAGTAGCGGCTTCTCCGCCATCACCTTCGCCTTCACCCTCAGTGGGTTCATTAACGACGGGCTCATTGGTTTCGTCGTCAATGCCATCACCATCAGCATCGACTGCCCACGCAGTCAGCCCGAGCCCGACGATCATCGTCAGCGCGAGCAGAATTGCAAGAATTTTTTTCATTTCTGTTGTCCTTTCAAAGAAGTTTGACATTTGTCTTCATTCCCCGGCCGTTTACGCCGGAGAAATGACTGTACCTCAGTTCAGGCCGGTCAGGACCTTCACGCGGCCGTGCTGTGTTTCGTCAGCCTCCGCTTCCAGTCTTTCCGCCGTGCCTTCCCGGCCCATCCGGTATACCCAGATGGAACCGCTCTCGTCCAGGCCTTCCACCGTGATCTCCACGGGTCCTGCAGGAGTGATTTTCACGAGCTGCTTTTCCGCCGCTTCCGCGGGGATCGGATCCTCAGGGACCGTCTCCTCATGCCAGACCGAAATATCCAGCCAGCGTACGCCGAGAGGCTTCGCGCCTTCGCTTTCCGCCGCGCCGGTCACATCCGCCTGACCCGCGTACTCGTCGGCATCGCGGATCATGAGCGTCAGCTCCTCGGCAGGATAGGGGAACGCGCCGGCAACACCGTTCAGCGTCGCTTTCACGCCGTCCTCCGTCTCCGCGTACAGTGTCACGGTGGCGTTGGGATCGGCAAGCGGCACCGGAGCCTCGGGGATCGTTTCCTCAGCCGGATTGGCTGAAGTCTGGGCTTCCAGCGTCACGTAGTCGGGATTCTGAGGCAGGACCAGGTACCCGGTCAGCTTATCGCTGTCGAAGAGAACCGTCTCCTCCTCAACCGGTTTCCCGGTTCCGCCGGAGATCATGTCGAAGCCGTCTTCCCGGATCTCGGTCACGATCGCAACCCGATCCGCGAGGCCGTCCGCGTTGTCGTCGAAGAACGCAAGGTCGCCGCGTGCGGGAAGTCCGTCCTTCTCCATCCAGAATCCCTGCGTTTTTGCGGAGTTCATCCAGTTCGACGGGACAGGATCCGTCGGGACGTTCCAGACGCCTGCGTAGTGCAGACAGAACATGACATACAGTCCGTTCCAGCCGGAATAGCGGGTGCCGTTCCAGTCGCCGTAGCGGGTGTATCCGTGGCGCACGTTGTATTCGTCCGTCACAAAGTTCCGCTCACTCTCCGCATAGCCGATCTGACTCCGGGCTATGGCCACAAGGTCATCCGCCCAGACCCCGGTCAGCTCTACGTTGCAGAAGGTGGATTCCCAGTCAAGGTCGATTTCGACGTCCGCGTGGGGATCGCCCGTCAGCTTCGGGAAGCATTCGTCCGTATGCACATGGGCGGTCAGGCCGCACGTGTAAACGGTTTCTTCCATGGTGCAAAACTCGTTGTGAACGTGTCCGGCACCTTCCTCCGGCTGACAGACGAACACAGGCGTTTTCACGTAGCATTCGTCCGTGTGAACGTGCTCCGGATCGTCCTCAAGGCCGCAGACGCAGGTCTCTTCCCACGCTATGCAGTCCTCGGTGTGCTCGTGAACCGTCCCTTCCGGGATCGTACAGACGAGAACGGGCTGAACCGCATAGCAGGCTTCGCCGTGGACATGGCCTTCGCACTCCTCCAGAGGACAGATCGTCTTCTGTACGACTTCGATACACGCCTCTGAATGCTCATGCTCCTCCAACCCGCACACAGGCTCGTATTCCTGTGTGGTCGCCGGGTTGATCAGCATGATCACGGTAAGGAACGCCACGGTGAGGGAGAGAAAAGCGATGATTCCCTTACGGGGGTTTCCCCGCTCACGGGCCAGGACAACGTCCGGACTTATTCTGATATCCAAATCGGAGTTTCCTCCTTTCTTCCAGAATTATATACCAACGGCAGCAGGTTCCCCTGCGCCGACGGTTTCAGGTTGACGCTCCGTCCTCTGTTCCTCATAGTACTGCCGGAGGAAGTCGATGTGCATCTCTTCCCCGCGCTGTCTTGCCTTGACGGCGTCCAGCTTGTTGGCATAGCTTCCGAGGTAGAAGTACTGCCCCTTGAAACGGATCTCCGCGACCCATTTGCCGCGCCTCTGGTTGAAGTAGACGCCGGTGCAGCCGCTGGTGTTGTTCGCGTTGATCCGGTTCAGATTCGATTCCAGTCTTGTGACGGATGTTCCCTCCACAAGCTTCAGCGTTTCAAGGATCGCGGCGGTCTGGAGGCATCCGCAGCTTCTGGTTCTTCCCTCGAGGAGACGGGTCTGTCCGACGACGGTTTCCTTGCCGCAGTCGCAGACGCACCGCCACTGATGCATTCCTTCCTGCTTCCCCGCGTATTCCGTCACCGTCAGATTACCGAACCGCTTTCCGATCCAGTCCTTGAGCGGAGGCCGGGATTTGCACCCGCAGCTCACGCGGTATCCGGCGGTCAGCTGATGCAGGGGAGCATCCACTTCTCCGCCGCAGTCGCAACGGCAATGCCAGATCACGGATTCCATCTTTTTGTCCACGCCGACAGGCCGAAGCGCCGTCAGCAGTCCGAACCGCATCCCGGTGACGTCTTTCTGTCTGGGAGAGACCCGGCTTTGGCATCCGCAGTCCTTCACTGTTTCGCGCTGAAGGCAGCGGGTGTCCAGCAGCTTTTCACCGCCGCAGTCGCAGCGGCATCTCCAGACGGTATAACCGCCCTTCCGCTCAGCCGTCGCTTCCGCCACGGTCAGCATCCCGACGCGGGTCCCGATTCCGATCTTGTTCACTGCCATTGTTCCACCGTCTTTCCCATATCCAGGCAAATCCCTTGAAATCCCTTTGTTTCAGGCACTTCCGGGACATTTCCCGCTGCCCGGGGAACGAGAAAAAGCATCACTTAAGCACACCTTAATCCGAACCGCTGTCATCGTCTTTGCGCACGAACATTTCGGGACTCTTTATACGGGTATCATTTTATCACAAACCCGTCACCTTGTCAAGGGTGAACTGAAAATTTATTCCAATGTATTCCAGCTACAAGCGTTACTTAAGTGTACCTTAGTTTACAGCTTCTTCCCCCGTTTTTCAAGCCCGGAAGCATGAAGTGCAAATTTTCCGCACGAACAGCCTCTCCCCGGTTATCCGCGCTCACGGATCAGAACCGGTGTTTTCCTCCCTTCTGCCCCGAATACAACTCAGGCTTTCGGAATGTTGCAGCGTTCCGGGATTTTTTATTTTTCCGGAAATCGATCCTCATTTGGACACCCCCGGCGGAGCATTGTCCGATTCCCGTTCCTGCTCCGCCCACTTGTACAGGCAGGCTCGTGAACAGCCAAGCCGCTCCGCCGCCTCCTTTCCGGTGATCTTTCCCTCTTTCCACTCGCGGATGATCTCACGATACCCGTCGATCCTGGGAATGCGGGTTCTGCCGAACTTTACGCCCTTTCGCTTTGCTGCCTCGATGCCCTCGCGCTGACGCTGACGGGTGGATTCCCGCTCGGTCTGAGCCACATACGACAGAAGCTGCAGCACAATGTCCGCGATGAGGGTTCCGGTCAGATCCCTGCCGTTCCAGTATCCAGAAGCGGCATATCCAGCACCGCAATGTCCGCGCCGATCTCTTCCACAATGAGCCGCCACTGCTCGAGGATCTCCGTATAGTTCCTCCCGAGACGGTCGATGCTTTTGATCACAAGCACGTCTCCGGCTTGATGAATTGCAAATAAATGTTCCATGCCGAGATAGTCTGAGCAAACTATATTATGAATCGCATTTGAATAATTATAGAAATAATGCGTTTTTATCTATATTTTCAACCATGCCCGCCGGTGATGTTGAAATTATACGCTTGTCCCGCAATAAGCACAGCATAAGCGATGAATTTATTTCAAATCATTGAGCAATTCGGCGCCATAGCACATCATAGCTTTTACCAGTATTTATATAAGCTTTTTTAAAACAACTTCAATACTAATCGTTTTTTGCGTTTTTCTTTATTGCGGGCAATCCTGTTTAGCACACGTTCGGGCGATTCGCCAGGGCACGGCATTTTCACCATCTTCAATTATATCACATAGTGTTTGGTATTTCAATACCGGTAAGAACTATGTTGGGGGAGTGCTAAAAAACGATTCTTTTCGATAAGCTGCCCAAGAAGAACAATGTCCATGTCCGACATTGCGTACGGACAGCACGCAGAGCCCGCGCGGCTGACCGGGAATTCCGTGCAGGTGCTGCTGACTCCGCAAGGGCAGACGGAGCGTCTTCGGGGATGCCGCAGAAGGAGAATGGGGCTATCGCATAAACTTCAGAAATGGAGAAATGCGACAGCCCCATCCGTCAGGCATATACAGGTTCGGTCGGGACGACTTCCCCGGCTCTGTCGTAAACAGAGCTGCGCCGTCTGACCCGTTCCATCCGATCGGAGGCATTGAGCGCTTCGGTCACGCCCTCATTCCTCATTACGGCGTCCTCGACGGTTTCCGGACATTCTCCGCAGGAACGGTCGATCCCGGAAACAGGCCGATCAAAACCTTGCATGAGTTTAAAGTGAGGTACGCCTCACTGCTTCTCGAGAACGCTTCTGTCGAGGACGCCGGACCGGTCCGCCTCCAGCACCAGCTCCATCTGAAGCATCGCCTGGTTGAGGGGCGCGGTGACGAAGCCGAAGAGGATGTCCACCGCCATGGCTGTGGTGAGCGCGTCCTCCGGGATCCCCAATTGGGCGAAAATCACGGCGTAGGACAGAAGGCCGATCCCCGTCACCGGCGGGCTGGCCGCCTGAAGCGTCACGGTCAGAAGCACCGCCATGACGAGCCAGAAGGGCGACACCTCCGCGCCGGACGCCGCCGCCTCATAGAGGATCACGATCATGGACGCCACGGTCCCGGCGGGCATGTAAATCAAGAGTCCCAGCGGGAGCCCGGCCTTCGTCAGCGTCCGTCCGATCCCCAGCCGCCGCTCGCAGCAGAGCTGGTTGGCGCCGTAGGCGGAATTAACCGAGCCCGTCCGGAGCGCCGTCAGAAACGACTCCCGCATCTTCCCCACCAGAACCGCCGGGGAGATTTTTTCCTTTCCGGACACCAGCAGCAGCTGGAGGAGAAAGAGCGCGCCGCAGAGGACAAAGAACAAGAGGACCGGCTTCCACAGCGAAAGCAGAGGGGACAGGGACTCGGACCAGATCCCGAAGATCAGAAGCAGTGACACGAAGAACGGCGTCACCCTGCCCACCCAGTCCGCCACCAGAAGGCCCGTCGTGCTGAGCTGATCCACCAGGGCCACCAGACCGCCGGACTGCTGCCCCGCCGTCAGAAAGGCGTGTCCCAGCACCAGCGCGATCAGGATCAGCTGGGGCGAGTCGCCGGAGATCATGGGGGATAGAATGTCCGTGGGAATGATGCGGATGAGGAAGTCGAGCAGCCCCTGGATCCCTCCTCCCGCGGCGGCTCCCGACACCGGACGGAACAGCCGGTACGACACCGCTGCCGTCACAAGGGTCATAAGGGAGATGCTCAGCAGAAAGCGCAGGATCAGCCTCCTCCCCTCCCTGCTCATGGCCGCCGCGTTCCCGACCCCGCAGACCGCCGCCAGGACGGAGAAAAACACGATGGGTCCGCCGGCGGTGTTCAGAATCCGCAGAAAGGCGTTCCGGACCGGCTGGAAAACCGCGGTCAGCACCGTGTCCTGAGCGGCCTCCGGAAGCAGAAGATCCCCGAGAAGCCCCGCCAGGAGCCCGATCCCTACGGCGATGCCCAGCGTGACGGCGGGATGGAGCTGTCTCCGCTTCAGCCGCAGCTGGACGGTGTTGGTGTTGTGCCGATAGGTGTAGACCGGATTCAGGCCGATCCCGTTCAGAAGGTTGTCCGCCCACGCGCCGAGATCGTTTTCCGCGCTGGTCAGGGGATCGTAGTTGTCCCCCGTCAGCTCCATGGTGACCGTGGGTCTGCCGAGCCGCTCCCCGGCGCTGATCCGGACCCGCTCCTCCTCGCCGAAGTGATCCCGCCAGCGCAGAAGGGCCTCCTCCAGCGACAGCCGGATCCGGAGAAGCTCGGTGCGCTCCGTCCGGAGTCCCCGGAGATAGTCCCCGATGCGGGCGGAGATCTCCTCGATGGCCTCCGCGCTCAGAGGGTACTCGCCCCGCCATGCGCTCCTGTCCTGCTTGTCCATGTACTTCTTCTCCCCGTTGAATCGCCCCTCAGGACCGGCCGTCGTCCTCCATCGGCAGATACCGCTCGTACAGCAGCTTCGCGAATTCACAGCTGGTGTAGGCAGCGAACTTCTGGTACTGGTCCGATTTCTCGCTGTTGGCGTAGTCGCAGACGCTCTTCACGATCAGCGGCACCGGACGGGGATCCCGGCTGTGAAGGGCCGCGTAGACCACCGCGTAGGACTCCATGTCCAGTCCCATGGTGTCCTTGAACTGGGAGTGCACCTGCTTTTCCAGCACCTGCCGGTTCGCCACTACCGTACTGCCGCAGGCCATGGGTCCGATCTGGACGTGGCACTGGTTCTCCGCCGATTCCGCCGCCGCCCGCACGTATTCCAGCACATGCTCCGGCACGGCGACCTTCGTGGACCGGGGCAGAAAGCCCACGTCGCCGTAGGTGATGTACGCGGCGTCCGGACTCACGAATTTCCCCACGGCGTAATTCCAGACCACGTCCGGCACGATCACGTCCCCGTAAATCTGCTCCGCCACGTCGGACAGGGCCACGCCCGCCGCGATCCCCACCATGATGATGTACCGCGGGCAGAAGTTGTAAATGACCTTCATGGAGCAGGAGGCCGCCGCCGTCATCCCCATCTCCCCGATCCTCGCGTGAACGATGGTGTACTCCTTCCCGTCCCGCCGGAACGACGCTCTTTCGTAGGGCTGATCGTCCCCGGGTATGCGGAAGGGCTCCCAGTCGCAGAAATGCAGGACCGCCCGGTATTCCGTATCGGTCACGGACAAAAGAACCACGTCGCATCGATTTGTACTGTCCATAAAGCCTCTCCAGCCTGCCTGTCGGGATATGATACCTCATTATACATCGCTTCGTCCTTTTTTTCAATAAGAATCCCGCACGGAGCGCCGCCGTTTCCGCCGTTTTTTCGGGATCCGGGACCGCGGAGGAGGAGAACCCGATTTTTTCTGATTTTTCTGCCCAAACCCACACCATTTTCAAGCGTTTTGCGCTATAATCAGAGTACCGGACGGGAGCCCGAACAAATGAGGTAAGATCTCACCGGGGGATCAGGCCGATGGTCCCGTCCTCGTTGTAGGAGAACTCCTTCACGCACACGGAGCGGTGGAACAGACTGCCTCCCGGGAGCTCGTCCGTGTGGTAGAACAGCCAGGACCTGCCCCGGAAGTCACAGATCCCGGGATGGTTCGTGAAGCACCGGCCCTCCTCCATCAGCACGCCCCGGTATACCCACGGCCCGGTGGGAGACTGAGACGTGGCGTAGGCAAAGTGCTCGTTGTGCCCCTTCCCCTCAGCGAAGGCGGCGTAGATCATGTAATAGAGCCCGTTCCGCTTGTAAAACCACGGTCCTTCCCCGTAGGAGGTCCCGGTCATGTGGCCGCCCTTTCCGAAGGCCTCCGCAGTCATGGGGATCCTCACCACACCCGTCCCCTCGTCGATGGAGACCATGTCCTCGTTCAGAAGGACGTACCTCAGCTCCGGATTGCCGAAGTACAGGTAGGCCTGCCCGTCGTCGTCGATGAACACCGTGGGATCGATGTCGTTCCAGTCGCCCTCGTCCACCAGCGGATGCCCGATGTCCCGGAACGGGCCCGCCGGGGAGTCCGAAACGCCCACCGCGATGGCCATTCCGCCTCCGGTTTTGTGGACCGGGCAGTAGAGCTAGAACTTCCCGTTCCGCGCGGCGCACTGGGGTGCCCAGGCCCTGTCGTCCGCCCAGGCGATGTCGTCCAGGGAGAAGACCTTCCCGTGGTCGATCCAGTGCTCCATGTCCGTAGTGGAGAAGCACCGCCAGTCGAACATGGTGTAGAAATCGTTGACCAGCTCGTCCTCGTCGTGGGTGGTGTAGAGATACAGGGTGTCCCCGTACACCATGGGCGCGGGATCGGCGGTGTAGAGGGAGGGAAAGAGCGGCTTGCCTTCCGTCATGGGAAATACCTCGTTTCTTCCGTTTTGATCGATCCCATTATACCATACCGCCGCGCGCTTTGCCAGTGTCAGGCCGGGATTTCCTTCGGCGGGAGCGGAAAAATCGGGCGGATTCTCACTTTTCCCTTGACGAATCCGGCGCGGACTGATAAAATAAGCACAAAGACGAATCTCTGCACTGCCCGGACATCCCGGGACCATGCCCGCCATAACGGGTTGGGGAAAGGACTACTGCCATGAAAAGAAAATCGGCCGTTTCGCTCCTTCTGGCGTTTCTGATGCTGACGGGAGCGGCATCCTGCTCGAGCGGCGGCACCAACGAGGAAAAGGGGACCGCTCCGGAGACGACTGCCGGGGCATCGGAGGTCACGCCCGCCGCCGCGGAGGAGGAACCGGAGGAGCCCGAGGGAAACGGACGCTCGAACGTGAAGGACTCCCTGCCGGATGATCTGGACTTCGGAGGCGCGGTGCTCCACTTCTACACCCGCGGCGGCGACCGGGACACCCTGATGGAGTTCCAGGCCGAGGAGCTGAACGGTGAGGTGGTGAACGACGCCGTCTACTCCCGCAATCTGGCGGCGCAGGAGAGGCTCAACATCGACATGGACCTGATCCTGGCTCCTGTGAACATCCACGGCGGCACCAACGACCAGATCCGCAAGTCCGTCTCCTCCGGCTCGGACGACTACGATCTGCTGGGCAACGGCATGTATTCCATGATGTCCCTGACCATGGAGAACATCCTTCTGCCCATGAACGAGCTGCCCTATCTGGATTTCTCGGCTCCCTGGTACAATCAGGCGTTCCTGGAGGACACCAACCTCAATGGCCACAACTACACCGTCATGGGCGAGGTGGGCCAGACCATGATCTCCGGCGCCTTCGTCATGTTCTTCAACCGGACCATGTTCGACACCTTCTACAACGGGGACGTGAACCTCTATCAGGTGGTCAACGAGGGCGAATGGACCATCGATAAGATGATCTCCCTCTGCGAGCCGGTCTATCAGGATGCCAACGGCGACGGCGAGGCCAACGAGGGGGACATCTTCGGCCACTACTTCACCAACACCGACACCCTGGGCGCGGACGCCTTCTACGGTGCCGCCCGGATCGACTACCTGAAGAAGGGCGACGACGGAGTCTGGTTCTTCAACGCCACCTGCGACCGGATGTTCACCTTCACGGAGAAGATGCACAAGCTGCTCTTCGAGGGGACCAACACCCTCCGTCTGCCCTACAACAACGACGACATCATGAACACCATGAAGGCGGACCAGACGATCTTCGTCACCTGGATGCTCTCGGGCATCGACCTCTTGCGGGACATGGAATCCGACTTCGGAATCCTGCCCATGCCGAAGCTGGACACGGCACAGGAGCAGTACGCCGAGTACGTCCACGATGCCTCCTCCTCTTTCTCGATCCCCGTGACGGAGGACGATCCGGCCATGTCGGCGGCGTTCCTCGAGGCCATGAGCGCGGAGTCCTTCCGGACCGTGACGCCGGCCTACTTTGAGACCGCCCTGAAATCCAAGTACTCCCGGGACTCCGAGACCTCCCAGATGCTGGACATCATCGTGGACGGGATCTATCTGGACATCGGATACATCTTCGGCGGCAGCGTCAACAGCCCCATCGGCAAGATCCGCAGCGTGCTGGCCTCCGCCACGTCCTGTGAGAACGCCGCCTCCAGCCTGGCCAAGCAGGAAAAGGCCACCATGAAGGCCCTGGAGAAACTGCTCCAGAAATACGAGGACATCCGGTAAAAGGCCGGAGCCGACAATCAAACCGCAAAAGCATCCGGGCTGAGCTCTTCTGAAAGGGTTCAGCCCGGATGGTGTTATAAAGGGATAGTTAAGTCAGCAATATGTATATCCACCGATTTTGATTTTCATTTGATTTCAGCAGACTCTCCTTCCACCGCGAGCGGTCCCCCTCCCTCTGAGAGGGAGGCAGGAGAGCGGCCATCCCTTATGGCTCCCTCCCAGAGGGAGCTGTCAGCTATGCTGACTGAAGGAGAGTCTGACATACACAGGAGCCGCTGACTTAAAGTATCCCTTACCTCACTCCCGCCACGGCGTGATGTCCACGAACTCATGCCTGACCTCGGCGACGCCGCGGGATGTGACCCGGAGGACCGTGCCGCCGTTGATGCCCTCCTCCCAGTAGCTGCCCGTGCCGGTCTTCAGGCCGTAGCAGAGCCATATGCCGCGGTAGGGGATGGCGAAGGTGTTGACGTGGTCGTGGCCGGCGATCACGTGACGGGTGGTGCCGCCCTCCAGAAGCGTGTCGAAGGCCCCCTCGTCCACCGGCGGCGAGCAGATTCCCTCCCGCCACAGGCCGAAGGACGCCTCGTATCCCGGATTCCAGACGCCGGTCCCGTCCGCCTCCTCCTTGGTCACCGCGCGTCCGTCGATCCCCGCCCGGAGCGCGGCTTCGGCGGCGGACCGGTAGGCGTAGATGGGCATGTGCAGGATCAGGGTCGTGTCTGTGCATCCGGCGGCGGACAGGGCGCGGACCTGCTCCTTCATCCAGTCCAGCTGCGCGGGAAGGAGCCGGGCGTAATCCACATAGGGCTTTCCGTCCGCGCCTGTGAAGGTCTCCCGGTCGTGGCTGTCCATCATGAGCAGACCCTCCGCCGGGCGTCCCTCCTCCTCCACGGCGATGACGTAGTTGCCGTTTCCGAGCTCCGCCGGGCCGCGTTCATAGAGGCAGAGGGGATGCTTCAGATACCCCCGGACCACCCGCTCAACCGCCTCCGGTCCTTCCTCGTCGTCGTGATTGCCCCAGACCGGAGCCCACGGGACCCCGAAGGAATCGAGAAAATCCGCCAGCATTTCGTAGGCCCGCGCGTTCCCGATGTAGGACAGGTCGCCGCTTACGGTGACGAGATCGGGGCGCACCCGCTCCATGAGGGTCCGGATCGTTCCCTCGAGGATGCGCCGCTTTTCGCATCCCGGAGCCCATTCGGCGTCCGCCAGATGCGTGTCCGTCAGGTTGAGGATCAGAAAATCCCGGCCTTTTTCTTTTTGTACCGTCAGCATGAAGCTCCTCCTGCGGTTGTCCCGCCCGTGCAGTCCGTCTCCTCTTCCTCCCCGTCCGGGAGCGCCGTTTCCGCGCCGGGAAGGACCCCGAGCCATCCTCCGGCTCTCCGGCGGATCTCTCTCCGCAGGGCGCGGTATCCCTCGGGCGGGCTGTCCGGCGCGATGACGTTCTCCCGCCAGACGTTGTCGCCGAGGGTGTCGTCCCAGACGTCGAGATCCGTTCTCGCACCGTCCCCGCGTCCTCCCCGGGTGCCGTTCGTCCGGCTGTTGTCCGTGGCGCCGCTGGCGTGAAAGAGGTTCTCCGAGATGGTGTTGAAGCCATCCCAGTCGTCGATGTGGATGGCCCGGACGCCCCAGTCGTCGGTGAACGCCCGGTATCCGCAGTTGTGTTGCCAGACCTTGTCCCGTCCGGAGCACCAGGCGTAGAGCGCGCCGCCGTCCCTCAGCACCTGCATGTAGTTGTCGCAGATGTTGTACCGGATCACGTTCCCGCCGGAATGCTGGCAGGGGAGCGCCCTCAGATAATCCGTCACCGAGGCCCGGTCGATCTCCGCCCACCGGGGATTGTACATGGTCTGCTTCTCCCCGAAGGTGTTCTGGGTGTCGATGGCCTCCGGACCGCCCCGCATTTGGGTCCAGATCATGCCGATGACCGACACGGCGGCGTAGGGCAGGTCGTGGAAATGGTTGTACTCCACGGTGTTGTCCCCGGAGCCGAAGAGCTGGACGGCGCAGGAGTGCATGTAGTCCGCCCCGACGTGGTGGATGTGGTTCCGGGCGATGAGGTGGCGGCGGTTCACGTCCACGGCCCCCGGTCCGTAGCCCGTGATGCAGACGCCGCCGGAGGAGGTGTGGGCGATCTCGCAGCCCGTGACGGAGCAGTTCTTCGCGTAGTGGTCCAGCACGATGCCCTGGGAGCCTGAGTACCCGATCACGCAGTCCTCCACCGCGCAGGAGTCCGCCCCCTGCAGGTAGATCATGCCGTCCGGGTTCTCGCCGTTCCGCGTCAGCCAGGCCGGATCCAGCTCGTCCTCGGGCACCCGGTCGGAATAGAGGAAGCGGAGGTTCTTCAGCGTCACGTGCCGCACCTGCTTTTTCCAGCCGTCTCCTTCCTCGTCCCCCTGGAACCGCCAGAGCTCCCTCAGCCTCGGCGCGAAGAGCTCCGATTCGTTGGGATCCCCGCCGTCTTCGGGCCAGAAGTACACCCTGCCGCGTACGGAATCCACGCACCACTCGCCCCGGGTCAGATATTTCGGCGTGTTCAGGAGGTTGTATTCCCTGCCCTGCTCCATCGCGCCCGGATAGAACACCGTCAGCCCGGAGCGGATGAGAGCGGCGTTCCTTTGGGAGTCGATAGCGGAGAGCACCGCGTTGACGTTCCACCAGACGGCGGTGAGCATCCGGATCTCCCCGTCCGCCCAGCCGTCCAGCCCGTCGAGCACACCCGGATCGAAGGTACCCCGCAGGCCCTCCGGTCCGAAGTCAGCCGGCGTCGCCCTGACCTTGGCCCAGTCGTTCTGCCAGTCGTCGGATTCTGTCATGCGGGAGACCGGAAGCCGCGTGTCCTCCCGGTACAGATCGTGGAACCGCCACCCGACGGGGATCTCCGCCGTCCAGACATTCTCCCTCGCCTCGGCAGACATGCCGAACAGGGGCCCCGCCTTCTCCTCCTCCGTCAGCCGTCTCCAGCCTGTGACCGGCGCCTTCGACACGATGCGGACCTCCTCGCCGGGATACGCCGCCCATACGACGGGTCTGTCCGCCTCGCCCGAATCCTCCGGCGTCAGGGTGAAGGTCTCCCGGAGATTGTATTCACCCGCCCGAAAATAAACGGTCACGCCGCCCTCGGGCAGCTTCTTCATGGCGCGGAGTATGTCCCGGGCCCTCTCCGGCGTCCGGAAGGGTCTCTCCTCCGATCCGTCGCCTCTCTCGTCGCATCCGTCCGGGGCAATATACAACACTCCCCCCGATCCGTTTCCGTGTTCTTCCGTCATGTCCGTCTCCTTGTCCGATTCTCCCATGCCGTCAGTTCTTCCCGCGGTTCCCGCCGATGATCCGCACGGTCACATCATGCTTCCAGTCGGGCCTGCCGCTCACGGTCTCCTCCAGCGTCCCGTCCGCGTCCCGGTACCGGTAGGTCACGGCGGTGCAGTCTCCCTTTTCGTAGAAGTAATCCAGCCCGCCGTCGTCGTAGAGAGTGAACTGTCCGTCTGCGCCCGCGTAGATGCGGAGCTCATAGGACTTTCCGTCAAGCTCCGCGGTGGACTGTACGGGAGGCGCCACGGGAAGAATGGACCCGGCTTTCACGAACAGCGGAATTTTGTCGATGGTCACGGGGATCCTCACGTACCGCCCGCCCTTGAAGAATTCCTCCGTCTCGTAGTCGTACCAGCCGCCCTCGGGCAGGTAGACCGTGACAGCCTCCGCCCCCGGATCGGTGACCGGGCAGACCAGAAGCTCTTTGCCGAAGAGGTATTCCCCGGACGCCTTCGCCGCTTCCCTGTCCTTCGGATACGCCAGGGCGGGAGGCGTCACGGGCATGATCCCCTCGAAGGTCACGGCGGCGCAGGCCGAATAGAGATACGGCAGGAGCGCGTACCGGAGCCGGATGGCCTTTTCGATGGCGTCCCGATAAGCCGTTCCCCGCTCCCCAAACCGCCAGACCTCCCGGGGCGTGTTGGTGCCGTGGGAGCGCATCATGGGGGTGAAGGCCGCGAACTGGAGCCAGCGGGTGTAGAGCTCCCGGTAGCCGGGGTCCTCGCATCCGTCGGGATAATCCCCGTCCCGGAACCATTCGTACCCGCCGGAGGCGAAGAAGGAGCCGATGTCAGAGTTCCAGTAGGCCTCCCCCGTTGCAATGTAGTTCTGCAGGATCCGCACCTGCTTCCGGAGAGTCTCCCAGTTGGCGGAGCAGTCCCCGGACCACACGACGGTGCCGTACCGGTGCTGTCCCGCGTATCCGGACCGGGTCAGGTTCACCACTCTCTTGTCCGAGCAGGCTCTCTGGTTCTCGTACATGCCCATGGAGTGATGGAGGGAGTAGACGTTCAGGACGGAATCGTCCAGGTACTTTTTGAATTCGCCCACGGACTTGGCCATCCGCTCCGGCAGGGGGCCGCGCTCTCTGCCTCCCCAGACGGCGTCGAAGGGCTCGGAGGAGTCGCACCACCAGCCGTCGATGCCGTACCGGAACAGCCCCTCATAGGCCTGCTTCCAGTACATGGCCCGGGCGGCTGCGTCGTAGGCGTTCACCATGGAGCCGTCGCCCAGCAGGTGTCCCGCCTCCCTCAGCTCCACCCGGTCCTCGCTCTCCCCGGACAGGTTCGGCCAGATGGACACCATCAGCCGTAAGTCCATGGCGTGAAGCGCGTCGGTCAGGGCTTCGGGATCGGGATAGCGCTCCCGGTTGAAGTGCTTGTTCCCCCACATGCCGTCGTCCCAGTACAGCCAGTCCTGCACGATGACGTCGATGGGGATCCCGGCCTCCCGGTAGGCCCGGCCGATGGACAGAAGCTCCTCCTGAGAGGCGTACCGCTCCTTGGACTGGACGTAGCCGAGGGCCCATTTCGGCAGCATGGGCGTCGTACCGGTGAGCCTCTTCAGCTCCCGGCACACCCCGTCGAAGTCCCCGCCGTACACGATCCACACGTCCACCGCGTCCACGGAGTCGAGGAAGAGCTTCCCGCGCCGGTGGTCCGTGGCGTCGAAGGTCATAACGGACGCGCAGTCGATGAGGACGCCGTACCCCTTCGTGGACACGAACACCGGCACCGCGATCCGCATGTTCTCCTGATACAGCGGCACGAACTGACCCCGGAGGTTCGGATAGCCCTCCTCGTGGCTGCCCAGTCCGAAGAGGGTCTCCTCCTCCGTGAAGTCAAAGGTCACGGCTCCGTGGTGGGATTTGCGCAGAAACACCTGCTCCCCGTCCTTCACCGTGGCCCGGACGCCGTCCACCGTCTGCCGGAGCTCCGTGCTTCCCCCGACGGTGCGGACCATGTCGTATTCCGTCAGCCCGAAGCGGGACACGCGGGATAGGAGCGCCCCGTCCCCGGTTCCGATCCGGACCGAGGGGGTCTTCCTGTCCGTTTCGACGGTCAGCTCTCCCGCGCGGACGGTCACCTTGTCCTCCCCCTCCTCTGCCCGGGCGGTCACGGGAGGAAAGTCCTCCGCTTTGGCGGTCACGATGAACGATTCCGCCAGCTCATCCGGGTTCTTCCCCCAGGTCAGACGCACCGTGCGCGGGCCGTATGCCGTCACGTACAGGGTCCCTTCGCCGTATTCGATCGCAAATCTGTTCTGCATCCTCTGTTCCTTTCCGCTTGCGCAGTCCATACCAAATGATCCCCGAAGGAGCCTGAGGGGAGCGTCATTCTCTCGCCGCCTCGATGAGGGCGCACAGGTTCTCGTAGGGCACGTCCGCCTGGATCTCCTGGGACGGCGCGAGAATATACCCCCCGTCCCGGCCCATGTATCCGGCGATGTCCAGCGCTTCCCGCCTTACCTCCTTCGGGGTCCCGTAGGGGAGGGTGCGCTGGGTGCTGATGCCGCCCCAGAAGGTGATCCGGTCCCCGTACCGGTCCTTCAGCTCGTGAATGTCCATGCACTCCGGCTGGACGGGGTTGAGGGCGTCGATGCCCATTTCGTACAGGTCCGGCATGATCTTCCGGATGTCGCCGCAGGAGTGGATCCACACGTCCAGCCCCGCGTCCCGGATGATTTTATACTCCTTCTCCTCCCCGGGCCGGATCATTCCGCGCCAGGTTGCCGGCGACATGAGCAGATCCCGCTGGGAGCCCCAGTCGCTGCCCAGAAGGATCCCGTCGATGCCCGGGATGTTGACGATGTTCTCCAGCATCACCAGGTTCTTGTGGATGATGAAATCCAGAAGCTCCTGCGCGTACTCCGGCTCACCGGCCAGATCCGCCAGGAAGTTCTCGATGCCCCGGGCGAAGTTGGCCTTCTCGAAGTGACTGCCCCAGATGGTCACCAGCACGTAGGCGTCGGTATGCTCCTTCAGGTTCCTCACCTCTTCGGCGAAGCGGTCGTAGCTTCCGTAGCCCACGGTCTTCGGCAGGAATCCGGGTGCCTCCTCGCAGCCGTATTCCGGCGGCAGATCCTTCCATCCCCACCAGGGACAGCCCACCGGAAGCACGTGGTTCCCCATGCCGTAGTAAATGGCGTTGGAATAGGAGATCAGCCCGGCCCTCTGCTTGTCCCTCAGGTCTCCCGTCACGTACCGCTCGTACAGCCGCTCGAAATACGCCTGCTGACCGTCCCCCGCCAGATGGATGCAGGAGGGCGTCCGGTCCGGCGTTTTGTGCGCCATGGCGGTCTTGACCCGTTCGTATCTTGTCATTTCAGTCTTCCCCGTGTTTATCCGTCATGAAAAATCCGTGGCCAGCGCGATGTACCGCCTTGGGTTCTCCCCGGACGTGCAGGCGCAGTAAAAGTGGTATACGTGCCCCTCCCAGGTGACGATCCAGGGCTTGTGGGCGTAGAGGTTCTCGTCCGGATCGTTCTTTGCCGGAGCAACGGTGGGCTCTCCCATCCATTCCGTCCAGTGGATCAGATCCCAGGAGCAGGCGAAGGTGTCGAAGGCCGAGCGGGAGTGCGTGCACTTCATGAAGTTCATGATCCAGAGCCCGTCCCGCTCCCGCATCAGCATGGGATCGGCGGTGATCAGGCAGTCGGGATCCCCCGTGGCGTCGTCGAGCACCGGGCGGTCCCCGTAGCGGATCCAGCGCTCCAATTCCGGATCGTCGGTCACGGCGGCGTAGATGCGCTCCCGGCCGTCATACCCCTTGGCGTTGTAGAACATCACGAAGGGATACCCCGTGAGCCGCTCCTCGTCCCGGACCACGGCGCTCTTGTAGAGGGTTCTCGTCTCAAAGAACCGGGCGTCCGTATCGCCCGGCGTGAGGATCGGCCGCGCGCACCGGGTATAGGAGGCGGGATCGGCGGGGTCTTCTGCCGAGGCCACGCCCATCAGCAGGGGATCGGGCTCGTATCCGTCGCTGAACCCGGCCAGATAGGTCATCCGGTACCGGCCGTTCTCCGGGGTGAGCCTGCATCCCTCCCCGGGCGCGGTGTCGTACAGGGCCGCGTAGCCCGCGATCTGCTTCGAGTCCCACTCCCGGGTCTCGTCCCGCGTCAGAAGGGGACCGCGGTAGTGCCAGGAGAGGAGGTCCTCCGATTCGGCATAGTGCGTCTCGTAGCCGGAGACCGAGGTGTCCTTTGAGATGGCGATGAAGGTCATGATCCACCGCTCCCCGTACCGGAACACCGAGGGACAGTCGGTATAGAGGTCCGGGAACTCCATCACGGCCCCCCGCTTCACCGGCGTGTCCAGCATGGCCCTCGTCTGACGCATCCGCTCCGGGGTCACCATCCTGCCGGAATATGGATTGCCGTAGTTGAAACCGATCATGGTTCTGTCCTCCGAATTCTGAAAATGAAGGAATCGGACCGGACGAGAGCCGTCAGATCCGCTGGACCTCTGTTCCCCGGGTGACTCCCCCGGCGTTGTAGGCGTCCACGGAGATGAAATACCGGACACCCCGGGTCAGGCACCGGATCACGGCCCCGCAGTCCCCGATCACCTGCCAGTGGGTGTTCCGCTCCTCCCGGCTGACGCCCCAGCGGATGATATAGCCCTCCGCGCCGTCCACCGGAGACCAGCAGACCTTCATGTCCCGCTCGTCCGCACAGCGCTCCGCCCTGAAGGAGGGAGCCTTCTCCGGAGCGGGCATATCGCAGAGCCCGAACACCCGGAACCCGCTGACGGCGAATTTTCCTCCCGCCGGGGCCGCTCCGTGGTTTGTCAGCCGGAAATACCGGAGCTGCTTCGGCTCTTCGAGTTCAAAGTATTCGTGGGGCCTGTCGTCACAGCTGTCCCGCCGGTCCGCGAGGACGAACCAACTCTCGCCGTCCTCCGAGGCCTCGGCGGTATAGCGGTAGGAGAATTCGTTGTGCCGCCCGGTGACGCGCTCCGTGTCCTGATCGGCGAAATTCACGTGGACCGCGCGGACCTCGGCATTCCGTCCCAGATCGAAGGCGATCCATTCCCCGGGATCGCCGGTTGCCGCGCTCCACCAGGTCTTCATATTCTCGTCCGAAGCCTTCTCCGGACCGTGATCCCCGTCCAGCACGGAGGAAGCGCCGCACGCCGATCCCAGGGACAGGAGATGCCAGCCCGCGTCCAGCTCGTCGAAGGGCTCCTGCACGTCATGGGGCATCTTCATGGGGTAGTCGCCCCGGACGGTGTTGGTGTAAAGCTCCCCGTCCGCACCGATCTTCGACGGGAACAGGCAGAGGCGCCGCTCGAACAGGTGGTTCACGCTGATGGAGACGGTGTCCATCTTCCAGAGCTTTCCGTTTTTGTCGGCGAACAGGCATCCGTGGCCCGCTCCCCGCATGAAGCCCGTGGCCTTGTAGACGGAGGGCGAGCTCTCCGAGAACCGGTACGGCCCCATGGGGCTGTCCGCCACGGCGCATCCGTCGCAGTAGGAGGAGAATTCGGTCCCCGGCACGGCGTAGGTCAGGTAGTACTTCCCGCCGGCCTTGAACATCCACGGCCCCTCGAGGGAGGGATTGCGGCCGTTGATCTCGTTGAAGTCCCCCAGCCGCTCAAAGCCCCGCCGGTCGTTGTCGGACTGGAAGATGTCCACGGGTCCCTCAAGCAGCGCCATATCGTGGTCCGGATCCAGTCTTGCCGCCCTGAGGGGAGTCACGTTGCTGAGCCCGTCGAACATGTAGACCTTTCCGTCGTCGTCCAGAAAGAGGGCGGGATCGTTCCAGACGTAGGGATGGCCCAGGTTCACCCAGGAATCGGGATCCCGGGGATTCTCGGAGTACATCATGTCCCCGCCCTCGGAGTGCGCCAGGTACAGCCGGTCCCCGAGGACCATGGTGGCCGGGGCGAACAGGCGGAACTGGGGCTGCTTTTCCAGGTCCACCTCGATGAACTCCCAGTTCACAAGATCCTCCGAGACCCAGTACCCGCTCCCGTGGGACGCGAAGAGAAAGTATTCGCCCTTATAGAGGACCACTGCCGGATCCGCGGATTCCCTCCCGTTGAAATAGTGCTGATACTGATAGTTGATGTTGACCGGGTTGCAGAAGGTGCGTCCGTTCATGTTCCCGCCGTCTCCTTTCCGTGATTTGTCCGGCCGCCGCGTCTCCGATCCGGGTCCGCCGCCGGGCTGCTCCTGTACTCCTTCATCATAGCAAAAACCAGACCGCCTGTCAAGAAGAAGTCCGGAAAGAATCGCCCGCCCCGCTCACTTGACGGAGCCGACGACTCGTGGTATAATAGGAAAGAGAGTTCAAGAATCCAATCCAAAGGAGTCCGCACCGATGAAATCCAGGCCGAACGCCGCCCTTTCCCTTCTGCTGGCCGCCCTGCTGACCGCCTTCTCCTCCTGCGCCCAGTCCGCCGGAAACGCCGACGAGCCCGCCGGAGCCTCCCAGACCGCCGGAGCCGGGGACACCGCCGACACCCCCGTCCCCGAAACCGCTCCCGAGGAGGACGCGGACGATTTCTCCGGGTACATGCCGACCGGAGACTTTGACGGCTACGAATTCTGCATCCTGAAATCCCCCGACATCTCCTGGTGCCTGGACGAGGTCTGGGCGGAGGGCATCACCGGGGAGGCCTACACCGACGCCATCTACAACCGCAACGCCCGGATCGGCGACAATCTCAACATCGTCATCACCCAGTACGACGGAGGCGTGGACGCGGCCATCAAATCCTCCGTCGCGGCCGGGGATGATGCCTACGCCATCGCCTATCCCTCCCTGTCCTCCGCCGCCGCCCTGGGCAGTCAGGACCTGTTGGTGGATCTTCTGAAGCGGGAGGAATTCCATCTGGATATGCCCTGGTGGGACTCCGCCGCCACCGACTACCTGACCGTCGCCGGACGCCTGTTCTTCGCCGAGAACGAGATCAACATCCAGTACGACGAGGCCACCTGGGTACTGTACTTCAACAAGGATCTGGTGACCCGCTACACCCTGGACAATCCCTACGAGCTGGTCCGCGAGAACGAATGGACCATGGACAGGATGCACGACATGATGTCCGCGGTGGCCCATGACGAAAACGGCAACGGCGAAATGGACGCTCCGGAGGACTACTTCGGTTTCTCCACCCATTCCGGCTCCTACGTGGGCATGCTGTCCGGCGCGGGCGAATCCCTGGTGCTCCCGGACGGCGAGGGCGCGTACGTGTCCAACCTGGCCTCCGAGCGGATGCTGCTTGTGGCGGAGAAGATCGGCTCCATCCTGAACGACAACGTTGCCACGGTGCTTCCCGACCGGTTCAAGGGCGCCGCCACCTCCAACAACCAGTGGGCCATCAACACCTTCTACAACGGCCACAGCCTCTTCTACGGCGAGGTCATCGGAAAGTTCGCCGACCTGCGGGAGATGGAGAACGACTTCGGCCTGATCCCGTTCCCGAAGTACGAGAACGCCCAGGAATTCTACACCTGCGAGGTGCTGAACTCCGCCCTCGGCTATGTGATGCCCCGCTCCGTGGCGGACAAGAACCGGGCGGCCGTCATCACCGAGGCCCTGGCCATCGACAGCCACGGCGACTTCATGAACGCCTATCTGGACACCACCATCACGGGCAAGTCCATCCGGGATGAGGACAGCCGCGAGATGCTTCAGATCATCTTCGAGTACCGGGTCTACGACCTGGGCGACATCTTCGGATGGGGCGGGATCTCCGGAGCCTACGCCGGCGCCGTCAACGCGGGCAGCGAGAACTTCGCCTCCTCCGCCAAGAAGATCGAGAAGGTCTTCACCAAGTCCATGGAGAAGTCCCTCAAGGCCTACGCCGAGGCGGACGGGACCTGACAAACCCGGAAGGTCCCCCGGACTCCGTCCCCAAAATAAATGCTCCCCCGATGCGGATGAACCCCGCCGGGGGAGTTTTTGAATGGCTGTCGATCGCTGTATTTCGCCTCAAAGAAGCATTCGTTCCCTCACTGCAGGACCTCGTTCAGGTTCCAGCCGGAGCGGGCGTAGTCTCCCTCCGCGTCGTACAGGGTCCGGAGCAGATACGCGCTCTCCGTGACGGGATGGGGCGGATTCTCCTCCCCCTCTCCCCAGACGCACCCGGCGGCAAAGGAGGCGTCCCGGAGCCAGTTCGGCAGATGGTCCCAGGTGGTCAGCAGGATACCGTACGCGCCGAGCTTCTTCGCGTCGGCCGCCAGGGAGCGGATGTTCTCGTGTCCGTCCCAGGGGCAGACCAGGGTGTCGAAGCCCCGGTCCATGAAGTATTTCGTGGTGGGATTGAACCCGTTTCCGTAGGAGTACTGCCAGTCCGCCAGAATGATCCGCCGGTCCAGCAGGTCCAGGGCGGCGGCGGTGTTCTTGTTGTCCCCCGTGGTGACGATGGGACCGTCGCCGAAATCGCCGCGTCTGAGGAACTGGTCGTGCCAGACGATGGGGCGGCGTCCGGTTTGGCAAACATCCTCCGCCAGCCGGTTCAGGTATTCCGCCAGAAGCTCGTGGGGGACCCTCGTCCGGCACCGGTCGCAGGTGGCGAAGGACCGCGCCTCATCAAATCCCAGGTGGAAGTACTTCCCCTCCCCGCAGAACTCCGCCAGCTCAGCCCGGATCTCCGAGAGCAGCCGCCATGTGTCCGGATTGGAGAGGCACCAGGTCCAGCCGTCCGGCTCGAACAGGCGGGCCAGGCGGGGACTGCGGTTCAGGACCACGTGGCGTCCGAAGCACTCCCGGGACTGGGTGGCGTGCCCCAGCTGATTCGACATGGGGATGACCTCCATGCCGTAGCTCCGGGCCAGCTCCACCAGCCCCTTCAGCTCGGACCTGGAGAAGGCCTTCCCGCTCCACGCCAGCTCCGGCAGGCATTCGTAGGGGAAGGTACCCCAGAATTCGAGGATCACGTGTGTCATCTTGAGAAAGCCCGCCAGATGGACCGCCTTCTCGAGATTGTACAGCTTCGAGTCCGGAAACACGCAGAAGTGCACCGCCCGGAAGGAGATGGTCGGGGAATCGTGAACCTCGGCGGCGGTGATGTACAGGGATTCCCTCCCCTCCTCCAGCACGTCGGGGCAGATCAGCTGGACCAGGGTCTTGATCCCATCCGTCAGCCCCGCCTCATCCGCGCCTGCCACGGTGACGCCGGACGGAGTGACCTTCAGCGCGTACCGGTCCCCTTCTCCGGGAACGCAGTCCGCGCCCTCCCCGATGTCCAGCCGGAAGCCCTCCCCGCCGGGGACGATCTCCAGACGGGACGCCGTGCAGGAGAAGCGGTTCCAGAGGATCCCCGCCCGCTCCGCCTTTTCCTTCGTCAGACCGGACGCGCGGGCCGTCACCCGGGATCCGAAGACAAACCGCCCGTCCCCATATTCCTCAAACCGCTTCGGTGCGGGGTAGAGATGACTCAGATACATGATAAACCTCCTGTCTTACGGGGGATCCCTTATCTCAGAAACGTGGCTGCCCGGTCGCATCCCGCCCCGAACCGGGTGATGACCATCAGATCGTCCTTGACGGAGAACACGTCGAAGGCGGTCTCCGTGACGGTGCCGTGCTCCCGCTTCGGACAGCTGGGCGCCCACTCCTGCGGGAAGGAGCACAGGGACGATACGATCACCATCCGGTCCCGGTACAGCAGATTGTCGTAGTGGACGTGCCCGCAGATCTGCGCCCGGACGTTGGGGCACTCCTTCAGGGCGGTGTAGACCCGGGAGGAATTGAGCGTGTCGTCGTGGCTCCGGACATAGCCGCCTCCCTTGCCGATGGAGCCGAAAATGCCCACGTTGCTGACCGGTGCGTGACTGAACACCAGAATCTTCCTCTCCGTGCGAAGGGCCTCCCGCTCCAGCCATTCCGCCTGGGCGTTGGAGATCTCAAGAGGGTAGTCCTGGATGAACCGGCCGTTGTCCCCGATGCGGTAGGGCCGGTCGCAGCTGTTGAGAAAGACGAAGCGATAGTCCGAGGACGGCAGATCGGCATAATAGTAGTTCTCCGGCGTGGGATTGTACTTCATGCAAATCTCGTGCATCTCGTCCGGCAGGATGGCGATGGCGTTGTTCTTCTCCTGCTCCGCCATGGCCGTGGCGTCGT
Source organism: uncultured Ruminococcus sp. (assembly GCA_902778205.1). GTDB lineage: Bacteria > Bacillota > Clostridia > Oscillospirales > CAG-272 > UMGS1696. The sequence goes on from CACYWX010000001.1 coordinate 24,673, forward strand.
CGTGGTTGCCGATGACGCAGTGGACCGGCACGGTGAGGGCGTACAGGGCGTCCATGGTCTCGCGGTACGTGGACCGGATCCCCTCCGCGTCGGGCAAGTAGTCGTTGCCGATGTCTCCGCCGTTCACCACGCAGGAGATGCCGGGGCACCGGTCCAGGATGTACTGAATCGACTGAATGTGATCGACGGCCAGGCCGTACTCCCGATCCCCGTGCCCCGGGAGCTTCTTCCTTCCGAGGCCGTTGTGCTCGTCGGTGATGAAGACGAAGTTCAGCGGCGCCTCCAGCCGGTTGATGGCCTCGATCTTTTCGTCGTAGCAGTCGGTCAGATAGCGGATGTCGTTCATAGGTTCATTCCTTTCTCAGGCCGGTCTGTGCCGGAGCGTTCGTCACGGGGCGAAGTTCTTTTCGTAGGCGGCGATGACCTTTTCCAGAGACTTTTTCGACACCTTTTCCTTTTTCGCCACGGCGGAGGCGTAGTCGGTGTTGTTGTCGGCCACCATGCCGCGCATGATCTGGCCCGTGCCGCTCAGGGGATTGGAATAGGCATAGATGAAGTTGGTGGTGGTGGAGTCGTGGATCAGGTCGATGATCTGCGCGGCCACGTTGTCCCGGGAGTACTTGATCTTCAATGAGGTCTCGTACCACGCGGGCATGACCGTGCGCCAGGTCTCCGAGGACAGGACCTCCAGCACCGCGCCGATCTTGTCGAGGTTCTGGGACGCGGAGGGGACGGACCCGATCAGGGCGTTGTCCGCCACCAGGGAGTGATAGGCTCGCTGTGTCTCGTCCAGCTTCGGATAGGGTAGGAAGCCGTAGTCGTCCTCCATGTCCCGGTACCACTTGGCAGTCCCCAGGGACTGCAGGCCCAGAAACAGCGAGCGCCCCTCCCGGAACACCTTGCCGGACACGTTTTCACTCATCTGGAACACGCTGCCCGGCTGATGGAAGAAGGACACCACCTTTTCTCCCAGCGTCACCGCCTGATCGCTCATGAGGTTCAAAACGATGTATCCGTCGTCGTCGTGGACGGAATAGGGGACGTCGCCCAGATACGCGAAGGGATCCACGGAGGCGGCGGCCAGATAGGTGATATACCCCAGCCGGTCGTCGGGATCGGACACCCCGTTGTTGTTCAGATCCACATAGGCCGCCTCGCAGACCTGTGTCAGCCGGTCCATGGTCCAGGTGCCATCCAGCACCCAATCGTACATCTCGTCCTTGTTCCCGAAGGCGTCCTCGTAGAAGTTCTTGTTGAAGAAGAGCGTGTGGGCCATGCGGATGGTCTCGATGATGTAGTCCCCGGCGAGGAAGTACCGGGCGTCGTTGCCGATCATCATCTCGTCCATGTACCCGACGTTCCACCAGGGCTTGTCGAAATCGATGTACTCCAGGGTGTTGACGTTCTGCAGGCCGCCCACGGTGATCAGGTTCACGTGTCCGTATTCGTTCCCCAGATACATGTCGTAGGTGGTATCCCCCGCCATGACGAACCGGGTGAGGATCCCGCCGATGGTGTCCCACGCGCCGGTGGGCTCTCCCACGTACTCCAGATCGATGTCCAGCCGGTCCTCCGCCGTGGTGTTCCGCTGAATGACGGCGTCGTTCTCCACGTCCCCGGTCAGCTCTCCCTTCCCGGCGTACATCTCCTCGTTCTGCCCCGATCCGTTGGACACGAAGATCCGGATGGTGGCTCCGTCGTATTTCAGGCTGTCCGGCACGCCGTCCTTCAGCACGGTCTCCTCCGCTTCCGCCTCATCCCCGGCGGCCTGCGCTTCAGCGGCGTCTCCGCCGGACGGGGGATCCGTCTGCGCGGGTTCCTCTCCGCTCTGCGCGGCGCAGGACGAAAGAGCCAGCAGGAGTGCGAGGGTCAGCGCGGTGAGCTTCTGTTTCATATTGCAGTCCTCCCTGTATATTCCGTTATTCCGTCAGGATCCCAGCTTCGCCGTGAAACCCCGGTCGAACTGCTCCCGGCGGTACCAGGTGGCGGTGAGGTTCGTCTGATCATACAGCACGCTCCATTCGGTCCCCTCCGACGGATCGGGATCGAAGGCCGATTCCCGGGCGGTCACGAGGGCGTCCCGCACGTCGACGATATCGGCCTTCTCATGGGCCGACATGAAGGCCTCGAGGGCCTCGTAGCGTCTGTGGGATTCCTCCGAGCCGACGCCCTGCTTCTCGCCCTCGGCCAGATAAAAGTTCGTCAAAATCGGCGTCTCCACCACGATCATCTCGCCCCCGACGTACTCCACGTCCACCGCCCGGCCGGTGACGTCGGACACGGCGAAGTGGATCATCATGTCGTAGGAGCCGTGGAGGTCGTAGCTTCCCAGCAGGTCCAGCGCCTCCTCCACCGTGGCGGCCCGGTCCAGCATGAGGCGCAGAGCCGTGGTGGTGGTCAGGTCGGGCTTGTCCGTGCTCTGGCTGATCCGCGCGGAGTCGCTGATCATATTCACCGACACGGCCAGTCCCTTTTCGTTCATCCCGTCCAGAGGCGCGTAGCAGGCCGCCGTGGGAAGGACCTCCTTCGGAAGGTTCGCGCTCTCCCGGAGAAAATCCAGGTTCACCGTGGAGAAGGAGGCGTAGCCGTCCGCGGGATGGGTCTCCAGCAGCAGGACCTCGGAACAGCTCCAGTCGAAGTTGCGCCCGAAGACGTGACCGCCGTCCGCGCTCTCCGCCGCCACGGTGCTGCAGGCCGCGTCAGGCGTGAGGAAGGTCAGACCGGGAGCCTTCAGCAGGGACGTGAGGAACGCCGCCACCTCCGCATCCGAGGACGCGCCGCCCCCCGCCAGAAACGCGGAAAAGCCGCAGTCGCCCACCTTCGCCAGATACAGCCCCCTGTCCAGCTCGGACATCTCCCCCTCGGGCGCGGATACCCGCTCGTCGTGAAGGCTCTCGTCCCTCTGCGCCGCCGGTTCCGCTTCGGGTTCGTTTTCCCCGGCGTCCGGGATCTCGTCCGGGATCTCCTGAGCCTGCACATCCGCAGCCTCCGTCACGGGCGGATTCTGCCCCTCTCCGGCTGAGGGATCCTGCTCCGACTTGCCGCCCGAACAGGACGCGAACGCCCCGGACAGCAGGATCATGGCCAGCAGAACGCCGACAGAACGTTTCAGATTCATAATTGCGCTCCTTTTTAGCATATAGATCGATCCGCGATAACCCCGCGGCTCTCCGTCTGATTTCATCCGATCCGGAAGGTCCACGCGAAGGATCCCATGGGCAGCTCGTATTCCGCCTCGGGCTGGGGCCCGCAGGAATTGGAGCCCAACCCCCGGTGCCGGTGATCGATGTAGAGGAACCGCTCCCGGCTCTTCTCCAGCTCATCGCGGTGGCGGGCCTCCGTCAGGCTTTTCAGGGTGAAGTCGTGGAAGGAGAAGGAGAAGCTACCCGTCACCGTCAGCGCACGATCGTCCCCGGACACCGTCACCCGGCGGCAGTCCTCGTGGTTTCCCGTCTCCTGGGGCACGTCGTAGAGGAAGTTCATCCGCTCCACATCGTCCTCCCAGAGACCCACCGGGGCGTCGGCCTTCCGGTCGGGATAGCTGTCCCCCGGGCCGCGTCCCAGCCATCTGCACCGTCCGTAATCCTCAGGCAGGGTGAAGACCATTCCCACCCGGGGCAGGACCTCTGGACCTCCCTCACCATAGGGCGTGAGCTTCACGGACACCTCCGCGTCTCCGTGGGCGAGGATCCGGTAGGTCATCCGGGCGTCGAAACCCCAGTCGTGGCAGTAGGGCAGGAATTTTCCCTCCGCCGTCACCGTGACCGCGTCCTCCCCGTCCTCCGCCGTCACATCATAACAGCCGAAGACCATGGTGTCGACCAGCTTGTCCTTCCATTCTCCCGCCAGCCGCGGCGCGAAACCGACGATGCCGTCGTTGTCCGTGGGAGCGCGCCAGCAGTTGAGCCGCAGAGGCTTGTCGAAGAGGATCCGTCCGTTCTTCTCCAGCCGGGTCAGAAGTCCCTCACGGATCAGCACGTCGAAGTCCTCCCCCTTCACCTCCGCGCCGCAGTCCCAGGTCTCAACCGTATGGGCAAACGGGACCGGCTCCGGCACATGCGCGGGATTGTCGCAGAGGATCCTCTGCTTATAGGCAATCTTTTTGCCGTCCTTCCGGAATTCGCAGTCGGCGGTAACGAGACCCGTCAGACCCTCCAGATCCGCGGTCGACACCGGCAGGACGAAGGATCTCCATTCCCGGGGACCGATGCCGTCCAGGGCGTATTCGCCGCTCTTCACCGTCACCCCGTCCGCCCGGATCGCCCAGCGGAGGACGAAGCCGTCCAGGGAGGTGAAATCGTATGTGTTCTTTACGTCCGCGCCTCTTTCCGTACAGCGCACGTAAACCGGAGCGGACACCTCACGAAGCTCGTCCCATGTCGGCTTCGGCGTTCCGTCGCTGGTGTGGTAGCCGTCCAGGGAAAAGTTGGACCAGTGGTAGACGTCCGGGAAGTCGCCGCCGTAGAGATAACGGGGCCGCCCGTCCTTCCCCTCCGTATAGAACCCGTGGCTCTTGAATTCCCACACATAGCCGCCGCAGCACTGCTCGTTCTCGTACACCCAGCTCCAGATGTCCTCCAGCCCGCCGGGGGAGTTGCCCATGGCGTGGCCGTATTCCACCATCAAAAGGGGATGGGCGGCATCCGGGGGATAGCTCCTCAGGGTGCTCATGGGCATGTAGCCCGTGTAGGAGAAGACCTCCTTCGATCCCTCCGGCATGGGGGAGGCGGTGTTGACGGGCTTCGCAATGTCCTGCTTCATGAGCCATTCCACGCATTTCGTGTGGTTCGTTCCTCCGCCGCATTCGTTGCCCGTGGACCAGATGTTGACGCAGGTCTCGTTTTTGTCCAGCGCCGTCATCCGGGAGAAGCGGTCGAAGAAGGCGTCGAACCACTCCGGATCCTTGTTCAGCGCGCCCTGATCCCCGGTGGTCTCGGCTCCGTGGGTTTCGGCGTCCGCCTCGTCCATGACGTAAATGCCCAGCTCCGACGCCAGCTCGTAAAAGACGGGCTGGTTGGTGTAGTGAGAGCAGCGGATGGCGTTGAGCCCGCAGGCCTTGATGTCGCAAAGCTCCCGCTCGATCTGCTCCGCGGTAATGGCCCGGCCCTCCCTCGCGTTGTTCTCGTGGCGGTTCACGCCCTTGAGGGTAATGGGAGTGCCGTTCATCATGAGAAAGTGGCCCCGGATCTCCGACTTCGCGATCCCGGCCCGCTTGGTGTGGACCTCGGTCACGGCTCCGTTCTCCGCGATCTCCATGGTGACGGTGTAGAGATACGGCCGCTCCGCGTTCCAGGTCACGGCGTTTTCCAACGGCAGAAAGACCTCGCCGGACGCGGTCAGGGGGACCTCCTCCCGGGAGACCTCCGCGCCGTCCATGCCGGTCAGCGTGAACCGCAGGGATGCCTGTCCTCCCTCCGCCGCGCATTCATACCGGATCCGGAACCCGTCCGTATCGGCGAGGATCGTGTAGTCCCAGAGGGAATTCTTCCCGGTCCGGATCAGCATGACGTCCCGGAAGATCCCGCTGGCCATGAGCATGTCCTGGTTCTCCAGATACGAGGCGTCGCTGTAGGTGTAAACCTTCACCGCCAAAAGGTTCTCCCCGTCCCGGAGCTTGTCCGTCACGTCGAATTCCGCGGCGATGCGGCTCCCCTTGGAGAAGCCGACGTACGCCCCGTTGAGCCAGACGAAATACGCATTGTCCACGCCGCCGAAGCGCAGGATGGCCCGCCCCTCCGGCCTCTCCGTCCGGAAGGTCCGGCGGTAGAGCCCCACGGGGTTCGGGCACCGGATGTACGGCGGATCGTAGGGGAAGCAGTAGCGTACGTTGGGATAAAAGCAGGTGCCGTATCCGTGGAACTGCCACATGGAGGGCACGGGCAGCTCATCCCAGGAGGCGTCGTCGCAATCGGGCCGGTAAAACGCCTCGTCCGTGTCCTCCTCCCGATAGGAGAATTTCCAGGTCCCGTTCAGGAGCAGGATCCGGTCGGACTCGGTAAAATTCTTATGGGTGACGCCCGGCTTCCCGGCGGGAATCAGCAGGGAGCGTGCGGGCAGGCGGTTCTCCCCGGTCCTGTGGGGGTTGGCGATATAAGCGCGGTTCAGCATGGAGATTCCTCCGGGCTTGTCAGATTTCACGATTCTTACGGACTATTATAGCAAATCTCTGGCAAAAAAGCAATAAGAACTCGCCGCGTGGAGACGCTCCCGCCGCCGGCCGGCAAAAACGGGACGGAAAAAGTCCAAAAGCGAATGGATCCGTTTTGAACGCGCGGCACGGACCCGGGGTTCTCCGCTTCTCTCCGAGGAAAGACAGCTCAGCCGTCCGGAGATCGCCGCGATCTTCCCGGACGGCTGATTTCGATTTACCGGCTCAGGGTGACCGTGATCCTTGCCGCGCTGTGGGGAGGCAGAAGGACGGAGGCTCCCCTGTTTTCCTCCTTCACGGCGAGGGGACGCCGGGTGAAATACGAATAAGGTGTGACCTCCTCCGACTCGTACAGCTCGCCCGCGGGATCGGTCCCCGGGAGGTTGAAGCGGAATTCCCGGTCCTCGTCATGGCGGTCATTGATAAGGGTCAGGGTCAGGACCCCGTCCTTCACCGTGGCCAGCGCCGCGTCCTCCTCGGCTCCGGTCAGCCCGCAGAGCTCCCCGCCGCAGTGAGCCCGCATCATGGCGAACATCTGCCCGTTGGCCGTCAGCCGCGCGCCGTCCTCGTCGATGAGCACCGCGCCCTCTCCCACGGGCTGGAAGTAGCAGCAGGTCGGCATGTCCAGCTCCGGGGACAGCCGCATGAGCATGTGGAGCATCTTCGCCGTGAAAATGCCCTCTCCCACACAGGACGGACGGTACCAGGCGTACCAGAAGTTCCATTCGTCGAAGGAAATGTGCAGATCCTCCCCGGTCTCGCAGAGGGACGCCCGCATTTTCCTCGCCAGCCGTTCGGCTCCTGCCGTTTCGGACACGATGCTGCGGTAGGTTTTCGCGACGGCGTCCGGGGTGGTGTAGTCCATGGCCGCTCCGGCGTAATGATGCAGGGAGACATGCTTCACCTCCCCTGCCATCCGCGCAGCCGACAGCCGGGCCCAGTCGTCGTTGGGATAGGGACCGGAGGAGAAGAGCTCGATGTCCGGATCCGCCGCCCGCATGGCCGCGATGTGCTTTTCCGCCAGCTCCGCGTAGCCCTCGGGTCCGGCGGGTCCCTCCATATGGCCGTAGCCCATCTCGTTGCCCAGGGACCAGAACCGGACATGATAGGGTTCGGGATGTCCGTTCTCCGCGCGCCTGCGCCCGTATTCCGTGTCGGCGGAACAGTTGCAGTATTCCACCCATTCCGCACTCTCCTCCGGGGTGTTCCACGTCAAATTGATGGTCAGAAACGGCTCCGCTCCCACCTCCCGGCACAGGGCGACGAAATCGTCGGTGGAGATCTCGTGATAGTCGTAGCCGTTCGAATGGGGCTGGGTCTCGATCTCCGTGGCAGCCTGGAGAGGACCGCGCATGTCGGAGGGAAGCAGACCGTCCTTCCAGCGGTATTCCCCGGCGAAATTGCCCCCCGGCCAGCGCAGAATCGTCGGACCGATCTCGGAAAGACACCGCACCGCGTCCGCCCTCATGCCGTGAAAATGCCCCTCGGCCATCATGGAGACCGCCCCGAAGATCACCTCGGCCCGCTCCGTAAAGACAAAGCGCAGAGCGGCTTCCCCGTCGTCCGTGTCCGGCGTGAGAACGGCCTCATGGGTCTGCCAGTCCCCGGGAACAAGGGAGAACTCCGCTCTCGCGTAAATCCTCTCTCCCCGCCGGTCCGTCAGCTCCGCCGCCAGAAGGACGGGGACCGAGCACTGGACGACGGCCCGCACCTCGTATCCGACGCCCGCCCGGACGCTCAGCCCGTCCTGCCGGATGCCGCAGAAGCCGCCGCGGACGTTCTGGACGCTCTGGGACTGGAGCTCATTCCCTCTCCACATCCGCTCGCACCCAACGTGGCGGGTATAGCAGGCCCGTCCTCCGTTCTGGAAGAAGGCCCGGTCGCCGATTCCCTTCCATTCCATGGCAACGCCGCTGTTTTTGCCCGGCTTCCCGGCGAATTTCCGGTTGCGGAGCATCTGCGCGGACAGGCCGCCGGCTCCTCCCACCGCGGACCGGGTGTGCTCCAGATTGTGCCCGAATACATAGGGAGAGAGACGGACCGTTCTCTCCGTGTCGATCACAAGATTCATGGCTGTGCCTCCGTTCTGTTTCTTCCTTTATCTTTCCCATCCGTCGAAGAGCCACACCTCGTTCTCCGGCACGTCGCTCCGCGCGGTGGTGTGGATCCCCAGGTCTGCCAGGGCGAACATCAGGCTGGCCGCGTCGTTCGGGCGCTTCTCCCGCAGGATGTCGTGGATCCGCTCGTAGGTCTCCCGCCGCAGAAGGACCGCGTTGCCGTTGATCCGTCCGGGATCTCCGGGCAGTCCCAGGGCACGGAGAATGTCCGGCACCGAATCCGCTTCTCCCATGGCGTCAAGGTCCGCGGTCCGGATCTCCCGAGGCTCCCCGTCCATGTCTCCGCGCTCCTCCGGCTTCAGTCCGAAGGGCTTTCCCTCGGGCACCGGCACCGGATCCACGGGACCCTCGTCCGCGGCGTAGCCCACGTAATAGGTGTAGCTCATGGGCGGCAGGGACACCGTCAGGATCAGGTTCCCGTTGTCGTCGATGACGGCCTCCGTGCGGTTCTCGGGCAAATCGTGCTCGTACAGCGCCATGCGGACTCCGCTGTCCCCGGCCGCCTCCGCATCCTCCAGCAGGTTCTCCCTGTTCTTCGGATAGACCGGAGGCCAGGAGCCGAAGGACGGGATCTCCACCTCGTCGAAGCTCCCGGACCGCGGCGCGGTATGGGGACGGTCCAGCTTCGTCAGGCCGGTATAGAAGGCGGGGAGCAGGAAGGTCTTCGTCCGCGCCTCCTTCGTCTGGTTTGAGACCATGAGGAAGAGCCGGTCCGGCGTGTCGTGGTTCTCCTGCAGGATCACGTCCATGTCCGCGGCGACGGAGAGATCGTCCGTTGCCTTCGGGGGATAGGCGTGGACCGTGTCGGAGTTGAGGAGCTTCTTGTGCTTTTTGATCACCGCCGTCCAGTATTTCACCACGGCGCGGCACGCCTCCGAATCGTACAGCCGTTTCCCGCGCACGCAGGGCCAGACGCCCGAAGCCGCCGCCTCCGCCAGAGCCCAGTCGTAGTCGCAGAGATTCTCCGTCAGGGGCTCGAACTTGGCCGCGCTTCCCCCGCCGTGGTATTCCTCCACCGGCAGAAAGCCCCAGCCCATGGAGGGGATCTTGTGGTAGGTCCCCATGTAGTTGTAGATCCGGTTCAACAGGAGCTGGGTCCGGCGGGGCTGGCTGAACCCGATCTCCTCATAGCCCGCGGCGCATTTGTTGGTGCCGGAGAGGTAGAACCAGTCGGGGGTGTTGATGTAGATCCCCAGCTCTCTCAGGCGGATGTAGATCTCCACCGTGGATTTCAGCCACTGCTGATACCGGCTGTCGGAGAGGCCCTTGTGCAGGTGCTCGGTCTGGCCGGGCCGGTTCCCGGTGCAGGTGTAGAAGTGGTACGGGCCGTCGATCTCGATGAAATCCGATCCCGTCTTTTCCAGGAAGGAGCAGACCCGGTCCCAGTATCCCGCGGACCATTTGGTGCAGAGGCACCGGGAGATCTGGCTGTGGTCTCCGTTGGTGGCGCAGTCGTGGTTCATGGGCCGGTAGTCCCGGATGATGGCCAGGGTGTATCCGCCGATGGCAATCCCGCGGCTGTGGACGTAGTCGTAGTCGCTCCTCACCCGTTCGATGTACGCGGGATCCTCACTCTCCAGATTCACCCCGGAGCCGAAGGACTGCACGATCATGTCGAACCCGATGTCGGCGAGCATATCCGCGCTGTCCCGCAGGATCTTCGAGTCGTCGGAGATCAGATGCAGGAACAACGGAGCCTCGCAGACCCACGGCGCGACCCGGCGGTACATGTTCTGCACCTCGTTCATCCGGTGGTCGAAGCAGACGCTCTGGCAGAACAGCTCGTATACCTGCATGCCCCGGAAGGTCTTCCCCGGCTTCACGTCCGCGTCCGGACCCATGTCGAAGTGCGCCGACACCGCGTCCCCATCCCGGAAGAGGGAGGTCTCGTTTGCAAAGCCCGTGCCGTTGCTGCCGGTGTAGTCCGATTCCAGATAGAAGCGCAGACGCCCGTCCCCGTTCAGCCGCAGAAACTCGGTCTCCGCCCTGTCCACGGTGAAGGTCCGCTCCCCGGCGTTCTTCACGTACAGGGACTTGCGCATGGCGGGCATGCCGTCGAAGATCTCGTACACCACCCGGATCTGTGCATCTCCCCGGGTCCAGACCAGCTCGGCCGACGCGCCGGGAGCGGGATAGGGATACGGATGCGTGTTATACGGCCTGGGCTCGTAGCCGAACTTTTTCTCCGTACCGTGTCCGGGCAGGATCCGGATCCGGCAGGGACCCTCCAGGGGATACTCCTCCCCGTCCACCGTGACCGATCCCTCCCGGACCGGTCCGACGAGAGCCTCCGCGCCGTCCCCGTCGGTCAGGGAGACGGTCACGCCGGTCCGGGTATCGATCACCCGGCGGATATAGCGGTTTTCCAGGATCAGGCGGTCGTCCTCAAGGGTCGCGGACGACGGCGCGGGATCCTTCTCCAGCGTCCAGAATGAAGTCATGGGAGCAGTCCTTTCCTGTAAATCTTCGCGCGGCGGTGACGGAATCGGATCCGATCATCCTCAGCCCTTGTAATGGCGGTATTTCTCCACGGCGTCCAGCACCGCGGCCATGTTTTCAAGCGGAATCTCGTAGTTCAGCTCCACGTTCAGGCCCAGTCCGCCCTCGGGGAGGTACAGTCCCTCCACGGCGGCCCCGATGTGGTCGAAGATCTGGCTTCTCGTGGCCACGGGGAACAGCTGGCGGTCCAGATCCAGGTTGATGGGGATAAGATGCTCCTTCCGGCAGACCCGGATCAGGTTGTCCAGCCCGTTGGCCCGGAACTGGGGATTGATGATGTCCACGCCGCACTCCTGCAGGTCCGGCATGATCTCCCAGATGCACCCGTCCGTGTGCATGTAGATGAGCTGGGAGGGCTTGTAGGCCTTGATCATGCCGTAGAGCTTCCGGAAGCAGGGCTTCATGTACGTTCTCCAGCGGTCCGCGCCGATGGCCAGTCCCTTCTGCATGCCCAGGTCGTCGCCGAAATAGACGATGTCCCCCATCCGGGGCAGAATCGCCGCCACCTGATAGATGTTGTATTCCAGCACCTTGTCGATGAGGGTGCGGATGGTGTCTCCCTCCTCGGCGAACCAGACCATGACGTTCTCGAAGCCGCACAGGTCCAGAAGGCGCAGGTACATGAAGCCGTGGGGGAGGCGTCCGTCCCGGCAGTCCGGGATCTTCAGAGCGTACACGTCCTCCTCGTCCTTCACCGGATGGCCCTTGACGATGGCCTCGTTCCCGGCGTGCTCGTTGTGCCATTCGCATCCCCATTCGTCGATATACAGGCCCTTGCGGTAGCTGGGAGGCAGATTGTCCTCCAACCGGTCCAGATCCACCTGACGCCCGCCGAAGAACTGGGGGTACTGGTCCGTGAGCCGCTGGAGCTCCTTTCCGTACCGGATCCAGGCGGCGGGCAGGATGCCGATGGATGTGGGGATCGTATCGGGAGACTGCATGCGGATGGCTTCGATCAGATCGGACATAATATCACCGTGCCGCGCGGCTTCGGCAGAAATCATCGGACGCGGACGCCGCGGAATTATCCGGTCCAGATATGGAAGCAATGGCTCCGCCTTTGCAGATTTTATGCCCCTGCGCAGGGCGGGCGGTGGGAGGGACCCAGCTCAAGCCGCAGGGTTTGCTTGCAAACCCACCCCTCCCACGGGTCCCTTGGCTATATAGTATCTCAAACAGCCTGCCTCTGAATCCAACCTTGAACGCACATCCCACGCTTCGCGGCGAAACATGAAGCCATCGATGGCGCGGGCCCGATTTTGAAGCTGAATGATTTCGACATCAAAACGCGCGTCCATTTACACGGCCGCGATGTGGAGAAGATGAAACAGGGGGCCTCAGCCTCGCGGGTTTATGTCTGTCCTTGAACAGAACAGCGAAACGTAAAATCCGCCCCCTGTCCAATGCGCGTTTCGATCGCTGTTTTCGAGGCTCCAGCGCGACTGCGTCGGCGCAGGAAACCGTGGAACTTGTTCCACGCATGTTTCAGCTGACTCCACCAGTCCGCGCGGGGACACGGGTTGCACAATCAGTCTTGTATACAGGTGTGAGCGGTCAGGATTATGCTCCCCGGCCAAGGTGGACCCGCACGAGGGACACCACTTTCACTTCGTGAAAGTAGTCGGCCATGAGCTGGTGTCCACGATCGAAGATCGTAGCTCGTGCCGCCTGGCCTGCGCAAGGCCATTTAATTGGAAACGCGCAGCGTTTTCTTCCTCAAATAAGTGCGGGTTTAAGGGATACTCACTTAAGTATCCTTTCCATCTCCACAACAACCGCGTCCCGCGGGGGAACGGTCAGCTCCTCTCCGGAGGCCGTGGACACGGGGGCGGGCTCGTCGGTGTGGTTGACGTAGAGGACGATCCTTTTGCCGTCCGCTTCCCAGGCGGATCCGAACACCGCCGGGAATTCCTCGGGAACGCCGTTCACCGGGAAGGTCACGGTCCCGCAGGAGAAGGCCGGGCACTTGATCATCCGGCCCCGGTGGAGGAACGGCTTCGCTTTCTCATAGGTCCGGCGCATGTTGGCGGCAAAATCCATGGTTTTATCGAAATCGGGGATATGGGTGAAGTCGTGGCGGCCCCAGTTGGCCATGAGCTTTCCCTCCGGCGTCAGCACCAGGGTCATGCTGTCCCCCGCCGCGAAGGAATACGCCATCCGCATCCGCAGGGTGTCCACGGTGTTCCCCTCCCCGTCCTCCGCGTCCAGGGGGCAGGACACCTGATTGCCCATGAAGTTCCGCAGATACTCGTGGTAGAGATAGGAGAACAGGGGGACCGGCCTGCCGATGTGCCAGTTCAGCTCGAAGCGGTTGTCGCTGAACTGCAGATTGCCGATATAGGGCTCCGCCGACGCCGATTCGCATCCGAACAGCATCCCGGGCGCCTCCCGGTTCCAGGAGTCCAGCAGGTCCCGCATGGTCTCCGTGGCCCAGGGACCGGGCGTGAAGGGGTGTCCGTGCTTCCGGCTGTAGCAGAAATACTGGCTCCCGCCGTGGTTCTGATCCAGGATCTGGGCGTAGTCGGCCCCGGAGCGGAACAGGGGACCGTAGGCCTCCGCGAGAATCTCCCGCCCCTTCTCCGACTTCACGCAGAGGTCGTACCCGCTCCGCTGTCCGGTGCAGATCCTGCTGTGGAGCACCTCCCCGTCCGGACCGGCGCAAAAGGCCTCCTTGTATCCGCGCTCCGCGATCAGCGCCTCGTTGTTGTACTCTTCGATCAGATTGCTCTGCTCCGTGAAGCCGAAGCCCGAGCAGTAAACGCCCAGAAGATCCCCCCGACGGTGCAGCGCGTCCCGGAATTCCCGGAAGCACTCCTCCCCACCGTAGGGCGGCCACACATACGGCGGAGCCCACGGCGCGGTCCCCTCCCAGTGCATCAGCGCCGCCAGGATCCGCCAGCCCGTGCGGGAGGCGATCTCGTCGATCATGGGCAGGGCGTTGACGTAGGGGAACAGGGCGTTGGGCTTCATCTCGTCCATGTCGTGGATGCCCCGGACGGGATAGGTGACCACCAGGGGGGAGTCGGCGTACCATTCGGGCAGGGCGGGATTCTCCGCGGTCTTTTTCACGTTGTCCGGCAGATGGGTCTCGAACCACCGCCGGTAGATCTCCGCGCCATCCTCCCAGCCTCCCCGGAACAGACGCCACACCACCGGGTAGTCCGGCGCGAAGTCCTCCCCGGGATCCGTTCCCGCATAGAGGCGGATCACCGCGGCCGGGCCTCCGTTCTCACGCCGCACGTCGAACATCTTCGGTCCCCGGCTCTCGTCGTGAGCACCCATGTAGAGCCCGCCCTCCCCTGTCAGATAGCAGAGGAACTGGGAGGAGAGCATGTGGGGGAACATGGCGTAGGCGCCGAGGGAGGGATATTCCGGATCCCGGAAGGGGAACCAGGACCGCTCCCTCCGGTCCAGATCGTCGATCAGCGCGCCCTCGTTCCAGGAGGTCAGGATCTCCCCGTCCCCGCCGTTTTTCCGGAGCGGCTTCAGGCAGACTATGGGGAAATCGATCCATTCCACCGCCATGGTCCCGCCGTTCTCGATCCGGACGGTCCAGAAGAGGGCATCGTCCTCCGCGCGCACTCCCACATGGACGCGGACGCCGCCGGGTAAGCCCTCCCAGATGAGCCGGCCCTCCCCCTCCTCCCGGGCGGACACAGCGTCGGCGGCAGAGAAGCGGAGGATCGATCCGTCCTCTCCCCGGAGCTGAACGGAAAACAGGGGGCAGGGGCGTTCGACAAGCTCGGCTCCGTCCAGCAGAACGGAGGAAACGGAGAAGGTCCCGGGCTCGAAGGTCACGGAACCCCGGGAAAAGGCAAAGCTCGGCATGGAAAAACTCCTTTTCGGGATGGTCGACGGTCCGATCCGCCGACACATGCGCGTCTGTTTTGTGTCTATTATACACCCTCCGCGCCGTTCCTGTAAAGGGAAAATCCGGGAGAAGGCGCAAAAAACCCCGGCCGGGGCGTTCTGCCTGACCGGGGAGGGATTCCTTGGGGAGCTCAGCCCCCGTTGTCCGCGATGAGCTTTTCCACCATCTTGGTGATGGTCTTGTTGACGACCTTCGCCTGCTTCTGAATGTCGGAGGCGATGTCGGTGGTGTTGTTGCCGCCGTAGCTCTGGAACCGGTCGCCGTAGCCGCCGAAGTTGTAGATGGTCATGGGGTCGAAGATCCGGTTGTTGATGATGATGTCCAGCATCTCGCCGGATTCCTGGTCCCGGGCGTGCTTCGTCTTCAGGGAAGACTCGATGTACTCGGGGATCAGCGTGTAGTGGGATTCCGCCGCCAGAGCCTCCAGCACCATGCCCAGCTCATCCAGGGCGTCGCCCGCGATGGTGATCGGGATGGACATGAGGCCGGTGGTGTGCTGGGACACAAAGCTGTAGTACTTGTCCTGGCTCTCCTCGTATTTGGGCGTGGGCAGGATGCCGAAGTCCGTGTCGCCGTTTCTCATGTTGGTGACCTCGTCCAGGCGCATCCAGAAGAACATGCCGTGGCCGGTCTCGAAGAGCTGGGTGTAATAGGCGTCGTCGGTGTTGGAGATCATGTGGTGGTTCATGAACCAGGGCTGCTGCATGAGGTTCACCACCTTCAGGGCCACGTCGATGTCGCGCTCGGTGCCGAAGGTGAAGGAGAACGCGCCGGTGTCGTCCTTGGAGCAGAGCAGACCGCCGCCGCCGTGCCAGAAGGCCGTCATGACGTCGTGGCCGCCGAGGAGCCCGTAAAAGTCGTCCACGGTGATCTGGCCGTCGCCGTTTTCATCCCGGTAGACCGCCTCGGAGATGGCGGAGATCTTGTCGAGGGTCCAGGAGCCCTCCCGGACCGCGGCGTACAGATCCTCCACGCCGTTGTTCTCCGCCTCCTGCTTGCTGAAGGCCACCGCCACCGTCGCGTCCTTGTCGTTCACGTTGATGGAGGTCGCCGCCGCCAGAAGGATCCCGGCGCAGGACAGGGAGTCCGCGCAGTTGGAGTCCCACCAGGGCTTGTCAAAGTCGATGTGGGGCACCTTCAGGAGGTTCTGGAAGTAGTTCTTCTGATACATGGCGGCCGCCTCGTACAGACGGGGATACACCACGTCGTAGGTGGCGTCGCCCGCGGACACGGCCTTGGACATGGCTCCGTCGATGGCGCCGATCTGCATCCGCTCCTGGGTGATCTTCACGTTGTAATTGCCCTCGATCAGCGCGTTCCGGTTGTAGACCGCGTCGTTGATGGCCTCGCCCGTGATGCCCTCGGCGTAGATGTCCCGGAACTGGCGCACGGTGTCGGCCCAGCTGTCCAGCTCCCATACCACGAAGTAGATCTCGTCCCCGCCGAAGTCCGCGGTCTCGGGGATGTCGGGCCTGATCCGCTCCTCTTCCGCGTCGGCCTCGGCGTCCGCTTCGGGATCGGCGGCACCGGCGGCGTCGTTCTGACCGGCGGTCTGGCCCCCGGCGGCGTCCGTGTCCCCGGCGGCGTTCTCCGTGCCGGAGGAGCAGGAGGCCAGGGGGATCATGCCGAGCGCCAGCAGCAGGGCCAGCACTTTCGCAAGCGTCTTTTTCATGGAATTATCCTTCTTTCGGCTGAATTGAATTGGTAACAGTATAGCACCGGCCGGGGCGTTTGTCAAGCGTCCCGCACGATCCGTCCGTCAGCGGGTCTCCCGATCCATGATGAAGCCGATCATGGCGGCGATGTCCGGGAACACGCCCTCCGCGGCGGCCTTCAGCTCCGGCACGGCGTTCTCCACCGCCAGTCCGTGGAACCGGGCGATCATGGCGTAGTCGTTCATGTTGTCCCCGGCGCAGTACACGTTGTCGTAAGGCACGCCCACGGAATCCGCGTACCGCGCGACGCCCTCCCCCTTGTCGATGCCGGCCGGGGGAATGTCGATGCAGACGCCGTTCTGCAGGGCGTTGACCGTGTCTTCCCACCGGGCGTTGATCTCCTCCACGCACCGGCGGGCGTCGTCCTCCGTACCGCACCGGGTGTTCATCTGGGAGAAGGCGGCGATCCCGTCGGGGGAATCCGCGTCGGCCCGGGCCATGGGGGCGAACCTCTCGTTTCCGTCCGGCACGTCCGCGCAAAAGGTGACCCGGTCCCGGACCAGCACGGTGTCCACGCTCTGGCCGTAGTGCTTCCAGAGATGCTCCGCGATCCAGCGCATGCAGCCGTTGTTGACCTGCCGCTCCACCCGCAGGATCTCCCCGGCCCGTTCTCCGTCCGTGGCGATGAGCATGGCGCCGTTCATGGCCAGGATGAAGTCGATGGGCAGGCCCTCCCGGGCGACGGTTTCATACATCCAGTAGTCCCGGCCGGTGACGATGCCGAAGAGATTTCCCGCGGCGCGGAACCGGGCGACGGCTTCCCGGACGGGTGCGGAAATCCCCCCGCGGTTGAGGGTGCCGTCATAATCTGAGGCGAGAATATACATAAAAATCTGTTCCTTGAATCATCAGTTTCCCTCGATCCGGACGCCCTTACCGGATCATCCGGACCGTGCCGTCGGAGGAGGCCAGGCGGCTGACCTCATCCTCCGCGGCCACAAGGAAGTCCCCGTGGACGGAGTGCTTCAGAGCGTTGGCGGCGGAGGCGAATTCCAGGGTCCGGGCGGAGTCCCAGCCGCGGAGGGTGCCGTGGATCAGTCCGGCGGAGAAGGCATCCCCGCCGCCGACCCGGTCCACGATGGGCACCCGGTAGTCCCGCGAGCGGAGCATCCTCTCCCCATCCCAGAGGACCCCGGACACCGTGTTGATCTCGGAGGATTCCGACAGTCTCAGGGTCAGCGCGACTCTCCGGACGCCGTATTCCTCCGCCAGCCGCCGGGCAGCCGATTCCAGTCTTGCCTCCTGATCCCCGCCCTCGCCGGTCACGCCGAACAGCAGGGCCGCGTGCTCCTCGTTGACGATCAGGGTGTCAATACCCCGCGCCAGGGAGCGCATGACCTCCCCCGCCCGCTCAGTGGACCAGAGGGTGGGACGGTAGTTCACGTCGCAGAACACCGGGATTCCCCGGCTCCGGCAGACCGCCAGCGCGTCCCCCACGATCCCGGGCAGGGCGTCGGACAGAGCGGGGGTGATGCCGGTGAAGAAGAAGGCGTCCGCGCCCCGGAGAATCGATTCCCAGTCGTACATGCCGGGCTCCGAGCGGGCAAACGCGGAGTCCCGCCGGTCGTAGATCACCTTCGACGGACGGAGGGACGCGCCCTTTTCGAGGAAATAGATCCCCATCCGCCCGTCCCCCGTGAGGATCCGGGAGGTGTCCGCTCCCCACCGTCTCACGGCACCGAGGCAGGCGCGCCCGATCTCGTTGTCCGGCAGGCGGGTCACGACGGAGGCCGGATCGCCGAAGCCGCAGAGGGCCAGGGCGGCGTTGGTCTCCGCTCCTCCGTACACCGCCTCGAAGGAGTCCGCCTGCAGGATCCGGTACGAGCCCGGAGGGGACAGGCGGAGCAGGATTTCACCGAAGCATACAGTCATGGCGGCTCCTTATTTCTTCAGTCCGAATTTCACGAAGGCGTAGCGCGGCACATAGCCCCTGCATTCCCGTCCGTTCCACTCCTTCTCGAAGGAGAAGGTGTTCGGTCCGACGCCGTAGGGCTCGGGATCGTGGCGGTGGTGGGGACCCATGGCGTTGCGCATGGAGTTGACGACGGTGACGCCGATCTCGTTCTTCCCTTCCGAGAGATATGGGGCAAGGTCCAGGGTCCGGCTGAAGAGCATGGTCCCGGCGGGCACTCCGTTGACGGTGATCTCCGCCGCAGCGAAGCGTCCGTCGCATTTCAGCACCGTGGGACGTCCTTCCTTCCAGTCATAGTCGAAGGCCGTGGACAGCCGTCCGCCGTAGAAGGGGAAGCCGCCCCGGACCACATCCCGCGCGGGAACCACGGAGGGCTGGGCCACCAGGGTGAAGCCGCCGTCATAAATTGTAGAATTGCGCTCCCCGTCGGCGAAGATCCCATTGGTGCGGAGGGCGAAATCGCCGGTCAGGTAGGCCGGCTCGATTTCCGTGTCGAACACCAGGCAGTTCCGAAGGGATTCGGACACGCCGGAATAGAGGACGTAGTACACGTAATCCCGCTGGAAGTAGTCCAGCTCCACCACAGCCTCGTTGATCCCTTCCTTCGTCAGAGGCGCAATCTCGGCGGAGGCGAAGGACCGGTCGAACCACCAGTCCGCCTTGTCCGGAACCACCTCGACGCCGTTCACCGTGACCCGGTCGTACATGGGCTCCAGCACCAGCTTCAGGGAGGCGGGAACGGTGTCTGCCTCGAAGGTGAATTTCAGCCAGAGACGGCCCTTGTACTTCTCCCTCAGCAGGTTGTCCTTTACGCCGTAGACGGACAGGGGCTCGTCCCAGTGCACGCCGTCGTTCGAGCGGGATACGGTGTCCAGAGTCAGCACGTTCTGCGGCTTCTTTGTCAGCCGGACCGTGTTCGGGATGGGGATGAACCGCTCGGGCATGGTCGGAGCGGGCGCGTCGGGCAGGTCAAGCTCGTCGGAGCAGACCAGCACGTGGGCCTCCGCGTCCTCGAATTTCAGAAGGGCACAGACGCCGTCCTCCGTGTTTTCACAGCACAAGGGCTTCAGCTCCAGCGTATTCACATCCAGCTCCGCCCATTTTCCGGCGGGCAGGCGCACCTTCACGGGGCAGAGGGCGTCCGTGCCGATGTTGCAGAGATACACGATCCGCTCGCCGTTCTCGAGGATCCGGGTCATCTTCCGGATGGAGGGGGTGAGCTTCCCGCCGTCCACCACCGCGTCCCGGACCGCCATGCTGAGGTCGAACTTCGGCGCGTCCCGGAGGAAGTCCAGCCGTCCGTTCTCCGCCTCGCCGTCCACGCAGGCCGGAACGCCGTCGAAGAGGTACACCCGGCCGCCGTTCGCCTTAAACCGCTTCAGAAGCTCGACGGTGCCTGAGTCCAGAGAGTAGGTGAAGGGGACCAGCACCGCGTCGTAGGAGCAGTTTCCGATCCGGAGGGTCTTCCCCTCCACGGAGGCCAGCCGCTGCATCA
This sequence comes from uncultured Ruminococcus sp., assembly GCA_902778205.1. Classification (GTDB taxonomy): domain Bacteria; phylum Bacillota; class Clostridia; order Oscillospirales; family CAG-272; genus UMGS1696. The sequence continues at coordinate 44,430 of CACYWX010000001.1, forward strand.
TCCACTCGTCGCCCCAGTGATAGGGCACCTGATTCCGGCCCAGCAGGCGGGACAGCTCGAAAAACTTCCCCTCGATCTCCCGGAGGGAGTCCGTGCCCTTCTTGTATTTCAGGTACGCACCGTGGATGGGATGGATCACCAGCAGGGGAGCGTATTCCGTGCCGCGGGAGAGGATGGCACCCAGATTGTTGAAATAGTTGTCGAATTCCTTCATGCGGGGCTGCCAGGGGTTGTGCTCGGAGTAGTGGAGGGGATAGTCGCGCTTCCGCTGGCCCCGTTCGCTGTAGGGATAGAGATGCTGGCACATGAGATTGACGCCGCCCGCGTACTGGACCTCCGCGATGCGCTTCAGCTCCGTGGGGGACACGTCCCAGCCGCAGCAGGCGAACATCTCGGAGAGGACTTTTTTCTTGCCCAGCTGCGCCGCTACGGAACCCAGCTGCTTGAAGGAGATGTCGTCCTGGATCCCGCGGCCCAAATAGTCCACGCCGGGGATGGTCTCGTACTCGTAGAAGGGCATGACGCCGCCGATGCACATCATCTGACCGCCGAGGGAGGTTTCCTCCACCGCGTGGCCCGTCAGGCAGGCGCCGTTCGCCTCGCACCAGTCGTAGATCTTCTTGATGAAGTTGGTGATGAACAGCTTGTGGATCAGGTAGTAGTAGTCGTACCGGAACTTGTCCGCCCCGTCGAAATCGTAAAAGACCGCCGGGAGCTTATCGAAGATGGAGTATCCGTACGCCTTCTCAAACTCCCCGGGCAGGGTGTTCGACCAGGGATTGCCCCAGCGGTAGTACTGCGGCTCGTCGGTGAAGAAGCCCGGCATGGCGTGACCCTTGCCCCACCGGCCGGCGGGGACGCGCTTCTTGTACTCCTCGTGGGTCAGCTCGATGAACTTCTCCGTGATGGAGCCGTCCAGGGTGTCCACGTAGCTCTCGTCGTACCGCTTGTAGAGGATCAGGTACTCCTCCCTCCCGGTGTTCTCCGTCACATGGGTGAAGGTGCCGTCCGGATTCTTCTCGTAGACGGCGATGACGTCCTCCATGTCCTCCGGATACGGGCCGTCTTTATGCTCGATGGCCAGGGCGAAGTTCTTTTTGTCGTGCAGGAGGGCTCCCCCGGCGAATCCCGAGGGCCAGCCGTTCTCGTCGTAGGACCAGGCCTCCATGCCCAGCTTTTCCGCTTCGTCCACACAGGCGTCCACGGCCTCGAACCACTCATCGGAGAGGTATTCGGTCTCGAGTCCTCCCCGGGCGTGCATGAAGAAGCCGGACATGCCGAGGTTCTTCATGACCCGGATCTGGCGGCGCAGCTCCTCCGGCTCCAGCTTGTCGTTCCAGGACCAGAAGGGAATGGACCCGTAGGAGGGCGCGGTCTCTTTGATTTCAGCGAGAAGTTTTTTCATGATTATTTTCTGCCTTTCCGCGAAAGGCACCGACGGGGCATGAAACCGGCGGCCTTCCGCTGAGTAAAGTTTTGTGGTACAATAGGTTC
>CACYWX010000002.1 GCA_902778205.1 uncultured Ruminococcus sp.
CGCGCGCGCCCTTTTCCCGCCGAAAGAAAAAAAGCCGGACGAGACCCCCGGCGGGGAGACACGAAAACCCCGGTTCGTTGTGGTATATATGGAAAAACTGCTCGGGAGCGGGAACGAGCGTTCCTGAAAACCGACACAGAACGCAGAAAACGCCGTGATGCCCGCGCAGGAGCAAACACGGCGTTTTGGTTTGGCAGAATCACTTCTGCACCCCGAAGAGATCCTCCCGGTAGGCGGACAGATATTCGATGCAGTATTCGTCGATCCCGAGAAGCGCTTCCGCCGCGTAGACGCCGCCGAGCATGTCGCGGTTGAGCGGGTCCATGATCGCGCTGTCCATGCCGTTCATCATCGCGCCGATCAGAAACGCGTGATTCAGCGTCTTCCGGCTCGGCAGACCGTGGGAAATGTTGGACAGGCCGCTGATGATGTGGGCGTCCGGGTATTCCTCCCGGATTTTGCGGGACGCGCCGATGAAGTTCAGAAAGCTGTCGGGCGAGGTGGCAACCGTAAATACCAGAGGATCAAAGTACAGCCGGTCCATGGAGACGCCGATCTCCGCCGCCCTCTCCACGATCCGGTGAAAGCTCTCCATCCGCTTCTCCACCGTCTCCGGCATGCCGGTCTCGTCCAAGAGGAGCGCGATGACTCCCCATCCCTTCTCTCCGCTGACTGCCGGGAGGATCTTTTCGATTTTGTCCCCTTCGAGGGAGACCGAATTGATGATGCCCGGGTTTTTGCAGAGGGGAAGGCACGCGAGGATGGTGTCGGGATTCGGGCTGTCGAGGCTGAACCGCACGTCGGGGTGATCGGTTTGAATGAGGTCGATCATCCAGCCGAGGACGTCCGCGTCCCCTTCCGGCACCCCGGAGCAGATGTCGAGGTAATCCGCCCGGCTGTCGAGCTGGCGCGAAGCAAGGCCGCGGATGAACGCCCCGTCCCGGTTCCGGATCGCCTCCGCCACGGATTTGATGGCTCCGTTCAGTTTTTCTCCGATGATCAGCATGGCAACTCTCCTTGTTTGATTTCATTTGGTATTTGGTGAAAGACGGAGGAACCGGGGCTTATGCGCGTTCGTCCAGCTCCTTCATGACCGCGGGGATGATGGCAAAGAGATCGCCCTTGACCGCGATGTCCGCGAGCTTCATCATGGGCGTCGTGTCGTCGATGTCGATGGCGATGATGGTTTTGCAGGACTGCATGCCGATCAGGTGCTGGATCTGGCCCGAGATCCCGCAGGCGATGTACACGTCCGTCTGCACCGTCGCGCCGGTCTGCCCGATCTGATGCGGATACGCGATCCAGCCGTTGTCCACCGCCGCGCGGCTCGCTCCCACCGCCCCTCCGATCCGGTTTGCGAACGCCTCAAGCAGCTTAAATCCTTCCGGCCCCTTCATGGCGCGGCCCCCGGCGACGATGATCCGGGCGTCGCTGAGATTGACCGTCGCCTCGTGCCGCTCGATGGTCCCGAGGATCTCCTTGACGTTCAGGGCGTCCTCCGGCCTCACGGTCTCGCGGATGATCTCTCCCTTCCGGCCCACCTCCGGCTCGGGCATCGGCATCACGCGCGGCCGCACCGTCGCCATCTGAGGCCGGTATTCCCCGCTGCGGATGGTCGCCATGATGTTGCCGCCGAACGCGGGACGGGTCTGGAGCAGATCGCCGTTCTCCGTATCGATCTCAAGTCCCGTGCAGTCCGCCGTGAGTCCGGTGCGGATTTTGCCCGCAAGACGGGGGACGAGCGCGCGCCCTCTGCTTGTGGCGGCACAGAGAACGATCTCGGGGCGGTATTTCTTCACAAGCCTCTCGAGGATATGGCATTCCAGCTCGTCGTTGAACGCCCGGAGCCGTTCGTCGTCCACGGCGATGATCTTATCCGCGCCGCAGGCAAAGAGAGATTCAAGATTCCCGCCGATCCCATGGCCGAGCGCGACAGTCCAGACCTCGCATCCCCGCTCTCTGGAGAGTTTCCGCGCCGCGCCGAGAAGCTCATAGGAGACCGGATGGACCGCGCCGCCCGTGCACTCCGAAATCGTCCAGACGTTCTTGTATGTCTTTCTGTCCAGTTCGTCAAGTACTTTCATTCCGTCCCCTCCTCACAGCAATCCGCGGCCGGTCAGCTCGCCGACGAGCGCTTTCGCTGCTTCCGGGGCAGCTCCGCCGATCTTCACGGTGACGGTGTTCCGCACGGCGGGAGGTTCCGTCTTCACGACCCGCGTGGGGGAGGCGTTCAGGCCGATCAGATCCGGATCCGCTCCGATGTCCCCGGGCCCCCAGACCGTGATTTCCGCCCTCCTCGCCTTCCTCGCGTTTTTCAGCGTGGGGACGCGCGGCTCGTTGATGTCCTTCAGTACGGTAAGCAGCGCGGGCAGCTTCAGCCGCAGCAAATCAGACCCGTTCTCGGTCATACGGGAGACCGTGACGGCGTCCGGGGAGATCTTTTCCACCTTTGAAACGTTTGCGGCCTGCATGAGATCCAGCTGGGCGGCGATCCCGGGGCCGACCTGCGCCGTATCCCCGTCGACTGCCTGTTTGCCGCAGAAGATCAGATCGACCCCGCCGATGGCTTCGATCGCCCGCGAGAGCGCGTAGCTTGTCGCCCACGTATCAGAGCCGGCAAACTCCCTGCCGCAGAGCAGAAACGCCCGGTCCGCTCCCATGGACAGCGCTTCGGTCAGGACGTTTTTCGCGCTCTCCGGCCCCATCGACAGCACAGAGACCTCGCCGCCGGCCTTTTCGCGGATGCGGATCGCCTCTTCGAGCGCGTACAGGTCGAAGGGGTTCAGGACCGATTTTGTCCCCTCCCGGATGATCCGCTTGGTCTCGGGATCGATCTTTGCGTCGGTCGTCGCGGGGACCTGCTTGACACAAACCACGATTTTCATGCGCGCTCCCTCCTCTCCGCCGCCATTTCTTCGATCACCGGGTACTGCGTCTTGAAGCCGAGGAGGGAGAGATAGAATCCGCACCCCGGGTACAGTCCGCGAAGCGCTTCAAGCGTCCCGATCGGATCGAACGCCGCGTCCTCCGGAATGGGATAGCCCACGACGTCCGAGAGCAGGAACAGCTTTTTCGACATCCACGCCTCGACGGTCACGGGCAGATCGGGGTATTCCGCGAGAAGCCGGTCCACCACGGCGTTTTGTTCGATGATCGGCTGCGTGATGACAAAAGAGGCGCCCGCGTCGAGCTTTCGGTTCAGCTTGTCGAATTCATGTTCTTCCGGTTCGTAGGGGTTGAAGGCGATCCCGACCTCAAAGGACGGATAATGCTTTCGGATGTACCGCGTCAACTCCACGGAGGTGACCGAGGCTGTTCCTTCCGCCTCCACGTCCGCGGGTTTCAGCTTCGGGAGCCGGGGAGAGCCGTCCCCGCTGATGGCGAGGATCGAAGTGATTCCCAGTTTTTCGCAGGATTCAAGGATCTCGTCGAGGTTCCGTTTCGTGTGGAAGGTGTTGAGATGGATCAAAACCTGATCCGGGCGCGGGCGGAGTCCGAGTTCCTCGATGCATTCGTGTCCCTGAAACGCCAGAAGCCCCATCGCGTTGTCGGTGATCGAAGCGGTGAATCCGCTGTCCATCACCCTCTCGAACTTGGACGCGAACAGTTCGAGGTCTTCTTCCAGTTTCAGAGAATCCTGCTTCGGCGGGATGATCTCGACGTGAAAGCCGGGCGGTGCGCCTTTTGTGAATGCCATAATGAACCTGTGCCGTGCGGCTGCGGCGAACTCTGACGGATCGTTTGAAAGAATGAGACGGATGCCGCGGAATTTTCCGTTTCATGGAACGCGCTTTGGAAGATGCGGGCGGACAGGTTCGTTTTTACAGAGCGGAGCGGAAGGCGCCCACCGTTCTTCCCGCAAGATCGTTCACGACCTCCCCCGCGATGATCAATCCGGCAACGGAAGGAACGAACGCCGTCGATCCCGGGATGTCCCTCCGCTGGGTGCACTTTCTGGCGGTCCCCGGAGGACAGATACAGTGCTGACGGCAGCTGATGGACATATCCTCAAGCGGTCTCTTCGGCTTTTCCTTTGAGTAAACCACTTTCAGCGAGTCGATGCCCCTCTTCCTGCATTCGATCCGCATCACGCGCGCAAGCGGGCAGACAGAGGTCTCATAGATGTCGGCGACTTCGAACAGCGAAGCGTTTACCTTGTTCCCCGCCCCCATGGAAGAGATGACCGGGACCGCCGCTTCCTTCGCTTTCATGACGATCGCGAGCTTTCCCGAAATCGTATCGATCGCGTCGACGACGTAGTCGTACTCCCGAAAATCAAACTGATCCTCCGTTTCCGGGAGGAAAAAGGTCTTGTGGGTCCGGACTTCGCAGGCGGGATTGATTTCCCGGATCCGCTCTTCCGCAGCGTCCACTTTGTAATGTCCGACCGTCTTCCGGGTGGCGAGGATTTGCCGGTTGAGGTTTGTCAGGCATACCTTGTCGTCGTCGATCAGATCGAGCGCGCCGATCCCGGACCGGGCAAGGGCTTCGACCGCATATCCGCCGACGCCGCCGATCCCGAATACCGCGACGCGGGAAGACGCCAGACGTTCCATCGTCTCCGCGCCGTAGAGCAACTGTGTTCTTGAAAACTGATTCAGCATATCATTCTCCCTGACCTGCAGAGCGGCCCGTCGGACCTGCCCATGAAAGGAAGGCCGGTCTCATCTCATCGAAGGAAGCGGTGGGGACCGTGATCTCATCGTCACCGATCACAATGCCGGCGACAGGCCACGGGTTGCACCCTCCGTGCGTGATGCCGACCTCTTCCGGCGCGAACGTAAACCCGCAGTTGGCGCATTCGAGAAGTTCGCCGTTCTGCCGGTAATACGCCTTCGGGGAGGGGGAACAGCTCTGACAGGTGTTGAAGGCCGCGTGCACTTTGCCGCCCCCGTCCCGCAGGGCGACCAGCTGGACCGTAACCCCGTCGGCGTTGTAGTTGAAAAATCCTGCCGTCTGCGCAATGCCTTCTGTTGGGATCGTCACCGTTTCGCCGTCCGCGTTCAACTCGCTGAACGCCGCAGCCTCCGCGCCTGTGTCCTTTGCGCCGCCCGAGCAGGCCGGCAGAAGGGCGCAGAGCAGGGCGAGCAGGACCGTACAAATCCGGTTCTTTCCGTTTTTCATCATGGCTTTCTCTGGTATCAAGTTCCCGCTGCCCGACAGAGCCGCGCGGATTCTCCTCATTTGAAACAGTCCGGATCGTCAACGACCCGGATGTGGTTCCGGATCATATTCATCCAGCACGAATAGACGTAGTCCCCTTCTTTTTCCGGCAAAAACTCAATGATGTTGTCCCCCGGGATGAGCTTCACGTCAAAGCCGAAGTCGCGGCTGACGATTTCATTGTTGCACCCGGTGATCTTCCCGGCGTCCGCGTGAACGACGATCCGCGCCGGGACGCCTTTCCGCACGACGATGTCGGCATAGGAATCAAATTCCAGATCGAACCGGGCCGTCTGGACACCGTCCTCCCCCATGACCGCGGCGATCCCGTCGTATCGGGGGGAAAAGAAACCCGTCACGTCGACGCCGAGCGAGGAAAGGCCCCGGACAAGCATCGACAGGGAAAGGAGCACCATGAGCACCGCGGCGATCTTGCCGAACGAGATCTTCGCCTTTCCCTTCGCCAGGTTCAGCGCCGCGCCCGCCGTCAGCATCAGCGGGACGGTCCCAAGCGCGAACAGGGCCATCGAGAGTGCGCCCTTTATGAAACTGCCCGTAGACAGCGCGTAGATCTGCATGGCCTGAAGAGGTCCGCAGGGCATGAGGCCGTTCAACAGCCCGATCACGAACGCGCCCCTCCTCTTACCCCTCGCGCGGATCTCGAAGAAGCGCGGGAGGCGGAAGGAGAGGAGCCCGAGCATCGAGAGCGACATGAAGAACATCACGAGGGCCGCCGTGAGGATAACGACGCCGCGCAGGGTCATACTGACGCTGAACACACTGCCCGCCAGCCCCGCCAGACCGCCGACTGCCGTATAGGAGATCACGCGCCCGGCGTTGTAGAGAAGCGGACGCCCGATACTCCGCGGGGATCCGGATTCATAGGAGGCGAAAATCCCGATCGCGCCGCACATGCTGATGCAGTGGACGCTTGTGAGAATGCCCGTGACGAAGAGCATCCCGTAGGAGAGAGAACTGTCAACAGCGGGGATCGCATGAAAGACGTTGTAGCCGAAAACCAGCCGCAAAACGAAGGCGAAGAGCAGGATCAGGGCGGCGATCAGAAGAAATTCGGTCCATCGGACGGTCCGCGCGGCAACTCGCCGATCCTCGGAGATCTTTGTCTCATCCGTATCGTATCCGACGCGGCGAACGGCTTCCACGATCTCGGCGTGCACGGGAAGAAATTCCCCCGTGATCTGTGCGATATTGTTCCGTATGGATACGCGCTCAATGCCGTGAACGGCTTCGAGCGCGCGCGTGATCGTCTCGACACAGTGTTCGCAATAGATCCCGTCTATCCGGACAAACAGTTTTTGCTTCATACGCACACCATCGCCTCAGCCCCAGTACCCGTCCTCCGCCAGACTCCGGAAGAAATACGGCAGCTGCTTCTGCCACCAGACCCAGTCGTGGGAGACGTCGCTTCCCCAGAGATCCGTCCAGTGGGGGATGTCTTTTTCATTGAGGATCCGGTCCAGCTCGAGCGTTCCGGCGAGAAGATCCTCCTCCCACGCGCCCTGTCCGCAGCAGAGGATGATCCGGCCGCGGCGGTAGAGTTCCATCCAGGGGTGATCCGCGGGCATATTCGGCAAGAAGTGGATCGGGGAGTTTGCGTAGACGGTCTCATCCATGTAATCACCGAAGAAATACTGTGCGTTGAAAAGGCCGCTCAGGCTGATCACGGCGTCGAAGAGATCGGGCCGGCGGAAAAAGAAATTGCCCGCGTGAACGCCGCCCATGCTGCACCCGCAGACGAGCGTCCCCTTTCCTTCCACCGCGAAGGCGGGCAGAAGCTCGTCCGTCACATACCGGAACCACCGCTCCTGCAGCGCGATCCGCTCCCGGGGATCTCCGTCCGACCGGGACCAGGTCTCCCCGTCGATGCCGTCCGCGCAGACAAGGCGGATCTTTCCGGATTCGATCCACGGCGCGACGCTCTCCGCCATGCCGAAATTCCCGAAATCGTAAAACCGCCCATTCTGCGGCGGGAACGCGATACAGAGTCTCTCCGCCTCCCCCTCTCCCGCGAACACTGCGCATTCCATGTCCCGCCCGAGGATGGGGCTGAAGCGTTTCGGATACTCCTCCCTCATGCTTCCGTCTCCCTCTCGTGTACGAACGCGACAAACGCGCGGACCTCTTCTTCGCTGTACGCGTGCGCCGTGTACATCTGGCATCCCATGGTCGCCCACATCAATTCCGGCATACGCTCGCACATGACGATCCGATCCCCGTACTTTTCGAGGATCTCTTCATGGGTGTGCCGGTAACGGTGGCTGTCCTTCCGGCTGGCGTAAACGCACCAGTGATGCTCGCCGCTGTCCGGCAGGAGCCTTTTGTCCGCCGCCACCATATCCGCCCAGATCTGATAGACGTCGGTGGAGTGGGCGTAGTCCATCATGTCCGGGGTATAGCCGCCCGCCGGACGCATATTGACCTCGAGCGCGACGAAATCGCCGACCTCCCCGAGGCCCGCCCGCGCTTTCGTGAGACGGAAAAACTCGAGATGGACGAAGCGGCTTTTTACCCCGAAGGCGGCGAGCGCGGCGCGTCCGAGCTTTTTGAGCGGCTCCGGGACGACGGGACAGGTATAGTAGGAGAGATCGAGGTCGCGGTTGACAATGTCGGCGACGGACGGAGGCCAGACCGTCATGGATTCAAACAGCGGCATGCTGTGGGAATCGGTAATGGCGTCGTAGGAGCAGATATCGCCTTCGACGAATTCCTCGATGAGATAGGGCACGTCCGGCTTGCTCTCAAAAAAGGCTTCCAGCTCACGGTCGTTCTCCAGCTTCCATGTGTTCGCCGCGCCTACGCCGACATCCGGCTTTGCGATGACCGGATAGCCGTCGTTCCGCGCAATGAAATCCCGGGCCGCGGCGAGCGTGGAGACGGGATGGCAGCGGGCGGTGGGGATGGAGGCGGAGGCATAGACCGGCTTCATGGAGGACTTGTGCTTCCACGCGCCGATCCCGGAGGCCTGGATCCCTGTTGTGATGTGAAAATCCGTGCGGAGGCGCGCGTCCTGCTCCAGCCAGTACTCATTGTTGGATTCAAGCCAGTCCGGGTGTCCGTACCGGGAAGCGAAATAGGCGACGGCGCGGTAGACCTCGTCGTAGTTTTCGAGGGAGGTGACGCGGTAATACTCGGTGAGCGCGTTCTTGAGCGGCTCATCCAGCACGCCGAACGCCGCGTCGCCGATCCCGAGGACGTTCGCGCCGTTTTTCTTCAGCCGGTTGCAGAACTGCCAGTAGGTATGCGGAAAATTGGGGGAAATGAAGATGAAATTCACGGATTTACCGACTCTCCAAGTTGGTTTTGATTTGGCTCATTATACAGGAAATCTCCGTCCATGTCAAGTATGTGAAGGCCTTACGAAGAAATTTAACATCCTTGCGGCACGGAAGCGGTGTTTGCGGGAGATTCATTCATACCGGACGAAGCCGGTTCCGGTAAAATGACAGGAAACCTGAACAGCTGACTCTGCGGTTTGTCGGAAAAGATACCGTTTTGAATATGAATAATTGCAAACCCTGCGGGGTTATGTGCCACGCGGAGGGCAATGCCGTCATGTACAACGCGAACCGTCAGAACACGATGGGACTCTCGCACAATCACCGTGTTCAGGAAATCATGTTTCCGAACAATCAAGCGCTTTTCTGGAACGAAAACATCGCGTGGGCAAAGGCGCTGCGCGAAATGGAAACGGATTTCGGCATCATCCCGGCTCCGAAGCTGGACGAGGAACAGGACCGGTACTACAACGTCTCCGCGGGCAGTTACTTCGGCATGAACATTCCCGTGAGCGCGGCAGACCCGGAATATGTCTCGATCGTTCTGGAGGGGCTGAATTCCATGTCTTATCCCAATGCGCTGACCTTGAACGCAGTCCGCGAGATGACAGGGGACGGTTGCCCGGATGTATGAGTGCATGGAAGCCCAGGGATATGTGCTGGACATAACAAGTCAGAGAATGCACCATGAGATCTATCTGAGCGACGCAAGAAAAACGGCGCCGGAAAAGCTGAAAACTGTGATTCGGCACCCGATCCGAAGGGGATAGCGGCAGGACAGATCCGAGCAGGAAATGACAGGACAATTTCCGCTTTGAGAGATACAATGATCCCATCAAGGAAAGGAGGCCGGTCAATGGAGTGGCTTACCAGCATTCGTACGGCAATCGATTATATTACGAATACGTCACCGCGCTGACCAAGGATGGTGTGATCAACGGCATGGGCGACGGGACCTTCGCGCCGGACGGAACACTCACCTGGGCGCAGGCGATGAAACTTCTCCTGTGCGCGCACGGCGATCTCTCCGATGTGACCGGAGACGCATGGGCGGATACTGCCATGAACAAGGCCGCACAGCTCGGTTTATGTGAATCGGAGCAGGACGGCGATGACAGAGCGGAGCAGGACGGCATGGAAGAAATCACCCGCCTCGACTTCTGCACGGCGGCGAAGCTCTTCGGGCTCACATCAGATGGAACCGGGAATGCCTTCTCCGACTGTGACGATCCCTCCGTCCTCGCTCTGGCGGACGCGGGCGTCTTGGGCGGCTATCCCGACGGCACCTTCGGCCCGGCGAAAACCCTGACACGGGCGGAGATTTCGAAGATCATATATCTGCTCATGAAGCTGTCGTAAATTCTCCTCATCGTCTCCCCGCGATGACCTCCGCCCGGACGGCATTCATGAACGCCTCGTACTTCTTCCGCTCCTCCGCAAGGCACACCAGCCGGAACACCGCGCGGGCCTCGTCGTCGGCGATGGGGAGGTTCACCCGTCCGGGGATCCCCTGCCCGTGCTCCGACATCCGGTCGGAATTGAAAAAGGGGAATTTCGTCGCCTGAATCAAAGCCCAATATTCGCTCATGCCCGTCTGGACCAGAAGGTTCGTGGCGGGCATTTTTCGCTTCACCACGTCCATCCAGAAGCCCACGTTCTGCTGCACCAGCACGCTCTCCCCGGCGAAATCGGCGAAGCGGACCTTCCGCTCTTTTGCCAGCCGGTGATCTTCCGGAAGCGTCAGCATCAGCCGCTCCTCGGTGTACCGCACGCAGAAGAGGTCCGGATCCTCTGGCGCCTCCCGCACTACCACCAGGGAATAACGGCGGTTTTTCAGCTCCGGGATCAGCCGCTCGTCCTCCGGTACCAGCTCCGAGAGGATGGACCGGTCGCCGAAATAGTCCTGCAGAAGCGGCATGAGCGCGGCGATGGGGTAGGGCGCGCAGGAGCCGAGGCGCAGCTCTCTCAGACTCCGGTCGTAGGCGACGATCCGTTCCATCATTTCCCGGTGCTGACGCAGGAGGGACGCCGCGCAGTCCGCCGCCAGCCGCCCGGTCTCGTTCAGCGAGATTTTCCCCTTTTCCCGGGTGAAGAGGGACACGCCCAGCTCCTCTTCGATCTTTTTCATCGAATGGCTCAGGGCGGGCTGGGTCATGTGCAGCCGCTCCGCCGCCTTCGAGAGCGTCCCCTCTCTCGCAAAAGCGTCCAGCTGTTCGAGCAGAAAGACTTCCATGGTGCCTCCTATAAATCGCATTTATGAAAGCATAAACCGAAAGAATTTGACTTCTGCCTGATTATAGCATATAATAAAGGCACAGTCAAGGAAAACTGCTATAAAAACCAGAAATGCGAGGACAGCACCGTGAAGAAGCCGCTCATTCTCTATTTCTCCGTTTACGGATCGTCAAAAGCCTTAGCGGAGGAAATCGCACGCCAGACCGGGGGAGACCTGTGTGAAATCGTCCCGGAGATCCCCTACGACAGCGACCGGAGTCACTATTCTGCGCTGGCGAAATACGCAAAGGAGGAGCACGACCGGAACGCCCGCCCCGCGATCAAGGGTGCGCTGCCCGTCGGGGACTACGACACGATCTTTCTCGGCTATCCCATGTGGTGGTACACCTTCCCGATGATCGTTTACACCCTCTTCGACGAATACGACTTCAAGGGAAAGACGCTTATCCCCTTCAACACCCACATGGGCTCCGGCGACGGCGGGACGTACGGGACCGTGAAGAAGCTGGCGAGGGGCGCGAAGGTTCTCCCCGGACTCCCCGTGGAAATGTCCGACGCGGAAAAAGGGGCGGAGCAGGCGGTGAGGGCGTGGATCGCGTCGCTGAAGCTCTGAAAAACAAAACAAAATCTCAATATATGGAGGTTACAATGGAATTCATCACCCTGAACAATGGCACGAAATCCCCGAAGGTCGGCATCGGCACCTTCCTCATGAACCCGGCGGACGCGGAACAGGCGGTATTCAATGCCCTGCGGAACGGCTACCGCCTCATCGACACGGCCAACGCCTACATGAATGAAAAGGCTGTGGGCCGCGGGATCGCCAAATCCGGCGTCGCAAGAGAGGACATTTATCTCGTGACCAAGCTCTGGCCCAGCGTTTACGCCGACGCGGACCGCGCCATCGACGAGACCCTCGCCCGCCTCGGCACGGACTACGTCGATCTGCTCTTCCTCCACCAGCCCGCCGGGGACTATGTCGGCGCATACAAAGCGATGGAGCGCGCGGTGAGGGCCGGACGTGTAAATAGTCTCGGACTGTCCAACTTCCCGGAGCAAAAGTTCGCCGAAATCATTGCCGCGTGTGAGATCAAGCCCGCATTCGTGCAGGTGGAGGCGCACCCCTACTACCCGCAGACGAAGCTGAAGGAGATGCTCTCCCGGTACGGCACAGCGGTCATGGCGTGGTATCCCCTCGGACACGGGGACAAGTCCCTGGTGAACGAGCCGCTCTTTACGGAGCTCGGGAAGAAGTACGGAAAATCGAACGCGCAGATCATCCTCCGCTGGCACACGCAGGTCGGCAACGTGGTGATCCCCGGCTCCCGGAACGTGGACCACATCCGGGACAACATCGACCTCTTCGATTTCGCGCTGACGGAAGAGGAGCTTGCCGAGATCGCAAAGCTGGACAAAAACACGCCCTACTACACGGCGACGGAAGCGGCTCTTGACGGGTATCTGCACTTCGCGCCGGACTTTGACGCGCAGGAATGAAAGAAACCCTACGGGTTTCTGATTTTATGCCCTTGCGCAGGGCAGGCGCCGGGGAGAGGAACTCATGGTCGTTCAAGTTTCGCTCCGCGAACTTGTCCCTCCCCGGAGGGTCCCCGGCCATGTTGCATAAAGCGACATCTCACACCTGTATTCAAATTCGACGGCGTATCCCACTGTCCTCGCGCGGTCTTTGCTTGTGCAGTCGGAGGTCGAAGAGCTTCAGTCGCGCATTACACAGGCGCGTTGAAGAAAACGAAACACAGAATGCAGTCGCGCGTGTTGAAATAGTCAAAAAACGCCTTTTGAAATGGAGAATATGATATGAAACGGCTTCTGACCCTGCTTCTGGCATCGGCGCTGCTGTTCTGCGCCTGCGGGAGGAGCACGGAGATTCCCCAGACCACGCGGCCCGCGAATACGGCGGCAAATGCGTCTGCGGGTACTACAGGTACCGGGGAGAACGCATCTGAGAATGACAATGCCGCCGATACGGACGCGCCGCGGATCCTGGTGGCGTATTTCGCCGTGGCGGAGAACAGCGAAGTGGACGCCGTGTCCTCCGCGTCGGTGCTGATGGACAACGGGGAGGCGAAGGGCATGAGTCAGTATGTGGCGGAGTGCATCGCCGAAATGACGGGCGGAGACCTCTTCTCCATCCGGACGGAGACGAAGTACCCCGGCTCCTACAATCCCCTCGCCGACTATGCGAAGCGGGAGCAGGACAACGACGAACGTCCCGCTCTCATCACCCATATCGAGAACCTCGACGACTACGACGTGATCTTCGTGGGCTATCCGATCTGGTGGTACACCCTGCCCATGGCTCTGTTCAGCTTCTTCGACGAGTACGACTTCACCGGGAAGACGATCATCCCCTTCGACACCCATTTCGGCAGCGGACGGGGCGGCACGCCGGATGTGATCGCGGAGCTGGAGCCGGGAGCGACTGTCGAGAAGAACAGCTTCGCCGTGAATCAGACGAAGGCCGCCGACTGCTGGCAGGACGTGGCGGACTGGCTGGGAGAGCTCGGGTATTGACGATGGAGAACGAAAAACGGCCTTATGTGGTCTGCCACATGGTGTCCTCCCTCGACGGGCGGATCGACGGGGATTTCTTCGGGCTTCCCGGGATGGCTCCGGTCTGGCGCGCCAACCGGGAGATCCGGGCGAAGTACGGCTGCACGGCGGTGATCAACGGAACCACGACGGCATCGGAGATCTGGGCGGACGGGCTTCTCGATCCGGGGACGCTGCCGCAAAGCGAAGAAAAATGGGTGCGGTTCGATTACGCCGCGGATCCGTATTCCGCCCGTTACGCCGTCGCCGCGGATCCGGAAGGAAGGCTTCGGTGGAGCGGGAATACCGTGGAGCGGAACGGAGAGGTCTCCCATGTGATCGAGGTGCTGACGGAAAGCGTTCCCGACGCGGTCCTCACCCGGCTCCGGGAGCTTGGGATCTCCTACATTTTCGCCGGGCAGGAAAAGCTGAATCTGCCTCTGATGCTTACGAAGCTGCGCTCTCTCTTTGGGATCGAGCGGGCGATGCTGACGGGCGGCGGGGCGACGAACTGGGCCTTTCTCGCGGCGGGGTGCATCAACGAGATCAGCCTGATCGTGGCACCTCTGGCGGACGGAGGTCGGGACGCTGCAACCCTTTTCGACCGCACGGCCTTCGCGCCGGATTTCGTGCCGGTTTCCCTGTCGCTTCTGGGGGCCGAGACGCTCCCCGGGGACGCGCTGTGGCTCCGGTACGCAGTCCGGCCCTGACCTTAATCCGTGAAGGAGGTATGGAACATGAAAAAGCGAATCCTTGCGGCGGCGCTGGGCGGGCTGTTCCTCTGCGGGTGCGGGACGGAGGGAGAGGTGTCCGAATCCTCCCTCTCTCAGCCATCCGCCGGGCCGTCGGGTCAGACTGTTGAAATGACAGAAACGGCCCCTGTGAAAACGGCCCCTATGAACACCATCCCGCAAACCGGCTGGACGACTGCTGTCCCCGCGTCCTATGACGAACCCTCCGAGCATCCCGGCAATGTGACGCGGCTGGACTACGAATCCCGGGATTTCGTGCGGGACGGCGCGCCGATCACCAAAACCGCATATGTCTACACGCCCTACGGATACGACGGGGAGGCGGAAAAGCGCTACGACATCGTCTACCTGATGCACGGCTGGGGCGGGCGCGCGGGGGAGTATTTCAGCTTCACCCCCACAAAGAATATGCTGGACCGGATGATCGAGGCGGGGGACATCGAGCCCATGATCTTCGTCTCCGCCAGCTTCTACAACGATAACAGCGACCGGGATTTTTCCAGCTCCATCGAGGAGTTCCGTCAGTTCCACCGGGATTTTGAAGAATTTCTCATGCCCGCGGTGGAGGGGACCTACCGTACTTATGCGGAATCGACCTCCGACGAGGACCTGAGAGCTTCCCGGGATCACCGGGCGTTCGGCGGGTTCTCCCTCGGCTCCGTGACGACGTGGCTCGAATTCTGTTATGATGCTGATTACATCCGGTACTTTCTCCCCATGAGCGGCTCATGCTGGTATTACGGCACCTACGGCAACTTCCGGTTCCGGGACAACGTGGACTTCCTCGAGTCTCTTGTGAAGGACCGCGACCTCGACGAGCGGGGGTACTTCATCTATCACGCGGTCGGGACAGAGGACGCCGTGAAGAGCCAGAGCATCGATATGGCGGAGGAAATACTCTCCCGCGGGACCTTCCCGCCGGAGCACTATGTGTTCTATCAGAAGGACGGCGGCTATCACGACTTCGACGCCGTGCGGGAGTATCTCTATAACGCCCTGCCGCTGTTCTTTCGTGAAGAGCGACGGGTAAGTCTCTATGACCGGACATCCCGGATATCCGATGTGGCAAACGATCCGGTCTTCGGCGACTGGGGGCGGCTGATCTTTCCGGTGAACAGCGGATATTTCAGCGGGGAAACGCTCGGCGACCTCTCCCTCACCTGGTACAGCCACATCGACCCGGACATGACCGTGGAGATCGCCAATACTCTGAAAACCAGAGCGGCGTCCGGCGAGCAGGTCTTTTACGACATCTACACCGACGAAGAAAAAGCCTCCGATCCCGCCAAAAAGGACACGGGGTTGTTCTTCTTCAGGGGGGATCCCGGCGCGAAATTCGCCGTTGTGAATGCCGGAGGCGGATTTGCTTACGTCGGGGCGATGCATGACAGCTTTCCTCATGCCCTGGAGCTTTCAAAAATGGGATACAACGCCTTTGCGCTGATCTACCGTCCCGGGGCGGATACGGCCTGCGAGGATCTGGCGCGGGCGATTGCGTTCATCCATGAGCACGCGGACGATCTGGAAGTCGACACCGCCGGATACTCCCTCTGGGGCGGCTCGGCGGGGGGACGGATGGCGGCATGGCTCGGGAGTTACGGCACGGAGCGCTTCGGTGAGAAGGCGTATCCCGCACCTGCCGCCGTGATCGTCAACTACACCGGACTTTCCGAGGTGACGGGCACTGAACCGCCGACCTACAGCGCGGTGGGCACCTCCGACGGGATCGCGTCTTACCGGACGATGGAGCGAAGGATCGAAGCGATCCGGAAAAACGGCACCGACGCCATGATCGAAGTCTTTCCCGGCCTGCCCCACGGCTTCGGGCTGGGGACGGGAACCGCGGCGGAGGGGTGGATCGACAATGCCGCCGCGTTCTGGGAGAAGCAGTGCGGCGGGGAATGAAGCCGCCGGCAGAAGGGAGGAGAAAAAGATGGAATATGTGACCCTATCGGGCGGGATCCAGATGCCGATCCTCGGCTACGGCGTCTATCAGGTGACGAAGGACGAATGCGAGCGGTGCGTGACGGACGCGCTGCGGGCCGGGTACAGAAGCCTTGACACGGCCCAGAGCTATTTCAACGAGGAGGAAGTCGGGGCGGCGGTGGAAAAAGCGGGTATCCCCCGGGAAGATCTCTTCCTGACCTCCAAAGTCTGGGTGGAGCACTACGGATACGACGCCTGCAAGAGGTCCGTGGAGGAATCCCTCCGAAAGCTGAAAACCGATTATCTCGACCTCATGCTCCTGCATCAGCCGTTCTCCGACTATTACGGAGCATGGAGAGCGCTTGAGGACCTGTACGAAGAAGGGGTACTCCGGGCTATCGGCGTGTCGAATTTCTATCCCGACCGGCTAATGGACCTCGTCTCCTTCGCCCGGATCGCCCCAATGGTCAATCAGGTGGAGACCCATCCCCACAATCAGCAGACCGAGGCAAAAAAGTGGATGGAGAAGTACGAGGTTCAGCACGAGGCATGGGCTCCCTTCGGCGAGGGCAGGAACGGCCTGTTCGCGGATCCCGTCCTCGCGGGGATCGGGGCGAAGTACGGAAAGACCGCCGCGCAGGTCATGCTCCGCTGGCACATCCAGAGGAACACCGTGGTGATCCCGAAATCCACCCACTATGAGCGTATGGTCGAAAACATCAATGTCTTCGATTTCACCCTGACCGGGGAGGATATGGCAGAGATCGCGTCCCTCGACCGGGGGCAGAGCTCCTTCTTCTCCCACTATGATCCCGCCATGGTGGAGTGGTTCGTGAAGATGGTGGAGGAGCGGAAGACGAAGCACCGGAGCGAGGAGGAGAAGAAGGCGTGGTGAAGAGGGCGGCGGCTTTGAAATCCGGTTTCTTTGCCCTGTTCTCCGCCTGTATGCTTCTTCTCGCCTCCTGCGGATCGGCCTCGGACAAGGCTTCCCGCATTTCCTCCGGCGTCTCGAACGACGCGGTCGTTTCGAACGATGTGCCGCAAATCGACGGATCCGCACAGCTTTCCCCTTCCGCAGATTCCCCGTCGGAGGACATCGTCTTCGGAGACGAGCGTGTCCGCGGCTTTCTCTTCGACAACGTCCTTCACAGTGAAAGCGACGGGGAGATCCATTTCGGATTGTACATCCCGGAAGACTACGATGGCTCCGAATCTTATGCACTCTACGTTACATTGCCCGGCTATGAAGGTCTGTACTTTCAGGGCGTCGGCGTGAACATCCGGGCGGAGGACTACGGGATCGAGGCGCAGAAATACAATGAAAAGATGATTATTCTCGCCCCGCAGCTGAACGACTGGGGCATGACCTCCGCCCGCCAGACCGCCGCGCTGACCCGGACTTTTCTCGCTCATTACAACATCGACCCGGACAGGGTGTATCTGAACGGGTATTCGGGCGGCGGGGAGACCGGATCCCTGGTGATGGAGATCGCGCCCGAGCTTTACACGGCGTTTCTGCATTGTTCGTCGCAGTGGGACGGAGAACTCGGGCCGCTCGTCGAAGCCATGACGCCGGTTTATATGGTCACGGGGGAGAACGACAGCTATTACGGAAGCGGCTCCGTGCGGGAAACGTATGAAAACCTTGTGCGGCTCTACCGGGATAAGGGCCTGTCCGATGAAGAGATCCAAAAGCTGGTCGTACTGGATCTGAAGGATCAGGCGTGGTTCGACGAGCGCGGGATCCGGGATCAGCACGGGGGCGGCGGGTACTTCGCCCGCGAGGAGGACATCATGGGCTGGCTGTTCGGGGAGCACGGAAGATGAAAAAACGGTGGACTGCCGCAGCCATCGGCGTATGAAGAGGAGAATCGATATGAAAAGCAAAAGAAAAACCATCCCGACCGACACCGTACTTGTCTTCTTTGCTTTGATCTTCCTTGTTATGAGTATTCTGACCGCCTGCGGAGCGGAGGAATCCCTCCTGCAGGAAGAAACCGAACCCGCTCTGACCGTGGTGGAAGACGAGCCCGATGACGCCGGTGAGATTCTCAATGATGAGCCGGCCATAAATGAGCCCGATGAAGAGAACCAGACGCCCGATACTCCTGTAGAAGCCGAACCGCTCCCCGCGCCGGACGCCTTCGACCATGAAGTGACCCAGCCCGGCCCCGGCGGCGACACGGCGGACGGCGGTCCTCAGGCTGCATCTCATATCCAGTCCGTCGCGGGCGTTCCGCTGGTGCGGCTCAACAACGGCGTCTATATGCCGCGCTTCGGCCTCGGGACGCAGGTGCAGAGCCTCGAGGGCGGGAATCAGCGTCAGCTGCTCAACGACACCGTCCGGGGGATGGTCTCCTCCGCCCTCGGATCCGGGTACCGCCACCTCGACAGCGCGATGTTCTATTACAACGAACGCGGCGTGGGCTGGGGGATCCGGGACAGCGGCGTCCCCAGAGAGGAAATCTGGCTGACGAGCAAAATCTCCGGCAATCTGGCGGACGCGCAGAACGCCTTCGAGGGAATGCTGGAGCGCTTGCAGGTCGAATACATCGATCTCGTCTACATCCACCATCCCGCCGGAACCCTCGAGGACATTCTCTCGGCCTGGCGGGTGATGGAGGCGGAGTATAAGGCGGGAAGGATCCGCGCGCTGGGCATCAGCAACTTCGACAACCGCATGGACGCCTTCAACTACATTATGGAAAACGCGGAGATCAAGCCGCAGGTCGCGCAGATCGAATGCCATCCGCTGGCCCAGAGAACCGCCGCGCGGGAGCTTTACCGGGAGAACTATGACATTCAGGTGGAATGCTGGTACCCGCTGAACCACAATCGCCCGGGCGCGGACGTGGACAACGACGTGCTGAACGAGATCGCCGAGGCGCGGGGGAAGACCGTTTACCAGATCATCCTGCGCTGGCACATGCAGGAGGGGCTCTGTCCCGTCCCCGGCTCCACGAATCCGGATCACATCCTCGAAAACATCTCGATCTTCGATTTTGAACTGACGGAGGAGGAGATGGCCGCCATCCGCGCCGTCGATCAGGGCGAGGCGGGCCGGTCGTTCAACCTCGGCTATGGCGATTGGGGCTTCGGCGATTTCACGGATTACGCGTATGATGAGACGGTGGATCCGTGAGGGGTATAGAGAATCGGCAGAGACAAGGTTATTCCTCAGGCTCTGCCGTTTCTCATCTACTGCGTTCTTCCGCATTCGTGCAACATGGCTGACTTGATCGCGATTGTACCCACAGCCTGTTCGGATTGTTTCCCGCCTTACAAAACCAACTCCATCTTCACGTGCGGGATCCCGTCCTCGAGGAATTCCTCCGACGTCACCCGAAAGCCTTCCCGCGCGTAGAAGCCGATGGCATAGCTCTGCGCTTCGATGTAGATTCTTACGGGATGAAACCTAGCGCGGATTTCTTCGATCCCGGTTCTGAGCAGTTTTCCGCCGAGTCCGCACCCACGATCAACTGTCAAAACCCGTCCCATCTGTACGACGCCCGGCTCCTTCACAAACGCGCGGAGATACGCGGCGATTCGTCCGTCATCCTCAAAGAAGACGTGCAGGCTCGCGGGATCCATTCCGTCGATATCCTGATAGACACAGTTCTGCTCCACGACAAAAACCGCGGATCGCGCTTTCAGAATTTCGTACAGCTCTCCTGTTGTCAGATCGTCAAAGCATTTTGAAACGAAATGCATGATGAAACCTCGGTTTTTCAGAAAAAGGCACCTCCCGCCCAAATGAGCCACGAGATGCCTTTTCCTTTATTTCCCGCAGGGTGTGGGATTCGAACCCACGTGACTTGACGTCAAACGGTTTTCAAGACCGCCTCGTTATGACCGCTTCGATAACCCTGCATCTTGTTTATTATACTCCCGGCGCGGGCCTCTGTCAAGGCGTTTGTGAAAAATCCGGACACTCGTCCCTGTCATCCGTCCCGCTCCGCATAAAACAGGCACTGCTGGGCGTAACCGGCCCAATCTCCCAACGGAACCGGATCGAAGCCCTCCGGGAACCGCCTCGCCAGAGCCTTTTTCATCCAGACGTCCACGGGAAATGCGTCCGTCCGGTGAAAGCCGAAGAGCAGGACGCAGGCCGCCACCTTGGGCCCCACGCCGAGGATCCCCTCGAGCTCCTTCTCCGCGTCCTCATACCGCCGGTACGCCCGGATCCGATCAAAATCGACCTGCCCGGAGAGAAGCTTCGCCGCCGCGTCCGAGAGATATTTCGCCCGGAATCCGCATCCCAGCGCGTAGAGCCCGTCCGTCCCCAGGCGTGTGAGGTCCTCCGGATCCGGGAAGCGGTCTCCGCAGGCGGCGCACAGGCGGGACACGATGAGCCGGATCCGGGGGATGTTGTTGTTCTGGCTGAGAATGAAGGTCACGAGGGTCTCCCAGGGGTCCTGACGCAGGATCCGGATCCCCCTTCCCCGCCACAGAGCCTCCGACATCTCCGCCCGGCTCCGCTCGTCCGGCATGGCTGAGAGGATGATCCGCTCCCCCTCCGCATAGTCGGTCCCCAGATCGAAATAGTCCGCGAACCGTTCCTCAAAGGTCCGCGCTCCGATCCCCTCCAGCACAAGGATCCCCTCTCCGCTGTCCGGATCGAGCCCCGAGCCGTCCACCGTCAGCAGGACCTCCGGAATTCCCTTCCCCATCCGCACAGACCCGCAGACGGCATCCGCACGGCCGGGCAAACGGAAAAAGCGGAAGGTCTGCCCGCAGTCGAAGGTCTTCTCCACGGAAAACCCGCCGATCCCGCGGCAGTCCACGGAAACGGCGGGAAGTCCGGAGGGTGCGGTCCGCTCGGAGACGACGCGCGGCATCTTTCTGCCTGTCCCGCTCATTTGGTCTGTCCGATGTAGGGCCAGTAGAGCCGGAGATAGTCGATCCCGGACCACAGGGTCATGACGGTCATGACGGCCGTGGTAACATAGGACAGCAGGTGCATCTCCGAGAAGAGCGGCACGGGGATCAGCGGCTCCAGCAGGATGCAGACGATGCAGATCATCTGGGTGGTGGTCTTCACCTTCCCCAGCCACGCGGCGGCGATGACCTTTCCGGCCTTCTGGGCGCAGACAAGGCGCAGGGACGTGACGGCGAACTCCCGGAAGATCACCACGGCGGCGGCCCATACGAACACCGGGCGCAGATCGTCAAATTTCACCAGGATCCCAAGCATGGCGGCCATGACGAGGAACTTGTCGGCCAGAGGATCCATGAACTTGCCGAAGTCCGTGATAAGGTTGTACTTCCGGGCGATCTTGCCGTCGATCATATCCGTCAGGGACGTGACGGCGAACACCGCGGCGGTGGTGATCAGCAGGGCGGTCTGCCCCATGGCCTCTCCCACCTGCGGCACGCAGAGCAGGACGAGAAACACCGGCACCATCAGGATGCGGAACATGGTGAGCTTGTTGGGAAGGTTCATATACTATACACTCCGTTTTTGCTGTATTGCTCTGAAATACCGGCGAAAGTCAGACGCGGATGACCCCGCCCCCGTACAAAACCAGCGCGATCCCGACGAGAAGAACGAGGATGCCGCCAATCCGCGTGACAAGCAGGGCCGCGTCGGTAGGACCGGAATCCTCGTACTGCCACGATTTCCAGAAGGCTCTGAACTCCGCCGCCAGCGCCGGAAAGACCGCGTTGATCCCTCCGATGACGACAAACAGAATCCCAAAAAGAACGACCCGGATGTCCTCCATGGCGCGGCTCCTTTCCCTGCCTTATACGTTCAAAACCGCCTCGCCCACCAGATCGTAGTCCATGGCCTCGGTGATCTTCACGTCGATCATTTCGCCCTCGGCGATGCGGAGGTCCTTCCGGTTGGTGGAGAACCAGATCTTGCCGTCGATGTCCGCGGCCTCGGCGTAGCTCCGTCCGAAGTGGGAGCCGGCCACGGGATCCCAGCCCTCGCAGAGCACCCGGTACGTCTTCCCCACCCGGGATTTGTTATAGGCCTCGCTGACGGTGAGCTGGGCCTGCATGAGCAGATCGTACCGGTCCTGCTTCACCTGCTCGTCGATCTGATCCGGAAATTCCGCGGCGGGGGTGTCCTCCTCCTGAGAGTAGGTGAACGCGCCGAACCGCTCGAACTTCGCCTCCCGGATGAAATCGCACAGGGCGTTGAAGTCCTCCTCCGTCTCCCCGGGGAAGCCCACGATGGCAGTGGAGCGGAGCACCATGCCGGGGATGGTTCTGAGCTTCGCCACGGCATCCCGGATCATGGCGGCGTCTCCGTGCCGGTTCATGCGCCGGAGAATGGGGTCGGAGATGTGCTGGATCGGAATGTCGATGTACTTCACCACCCGGGGATTGTCCCGGATCTCCTTCACCAGCTCGTCCGTGATCTTGTCGGGATAGCAGTAGAGGAGCCGGATCCACGGGATGCTCGTGGCGTCGGTGATGCCCCGGATCAGCTCCGGCAGGGCGTACTCCCCGTAGAGGTCGATGCCGTAGGCGGAGGTGTCCTGTGCGATGAGGACCAGCTCCTTCACCCCCATGGCGTCGAGGGACGTGGCCTCCTCCACGATCTCCTTCATGGTCCTGCTGCGCATTTTGCCCCGGATCATGGGGATGGCGCAGTAGGTGCACCGGTTGGAGCAGCCCTCGGCGATCTTCAGGTACGCCATGGCGTCGCCGGTGGTGATGACCCGTTCGCCGCCCAGCTCGGAGGTCTCCTTGTCGTCGAAGCAGGCGAACTTCTTCTTTTTGCCGCCCTTCTTCTCCGCGTTGTCCAGGACGGACTTCACGGCCTCGCCGACGCGGTGGATGGAGCCCACGCCCAAAACGGCGTCCACCTCGGGCAGCTCCTTCGTCACCTGATCCCGATACCGCTCGGCGAGACATCCGGTGACGATGATCCCCTTCAGGCCGTTGTGCTTTTTCAGCCAGCCCAGGTCGATGATGTTGTCGATGGACTCCTTCTTCGCGCTCTCGATGAAGGCGCAGGTGTTGACGATGACCACGTCCGCCTCGGTTTCCTCCGGGGTGATCTCGTAGCCCTCGTCCACCAGATGCCGGAGCATGATCTCCGTGTCGCAGAGGTTCTTCGAGCATCCCAGGGAGACGAAGCCCACTTTCGCTTTCTTAGCCATGTTTCAATCCTTTTCTTATCTCTTCACTCTTCTGTACACCGGGATCCCCTCGGCCTTCACATGGAGCTTTCCGTTCCCGACGCGCTCGCCGGTGAAGTAGTCCTCCCATTCGTCGGCGGCGGGAAGATACACGTCGCGCTCGTCCCCGGTCCCGGCCGCGATGGGCGCCACCAGCAGATCGTCGCAGAAGAGGTATTCGTTGTCGATGTTGTAGGTCTCCGGATCGTCGGTGTAGTCCATGACCAGGGCCCGGACCGGCGGCTTTCCGGTTCTGTGGTATTTGTCGAAGGCCTCCTTCAGCATGGGGATCAGGCCCGCGCGGATCCGGAGCAGCTCCTTCACCTCGTCCTCGCATTCGTGGACCACCCACGGGATCCCGTCGTAGTTCCAGCCATTCACCAGGCACTGGACCGAGAACACCACGGCCTGCATGCGGCGGACGCACTCCTCCTTGGAATGGGCAGAGCGGAACTCAGGCGCCCAGAGGATGCCGGAGAAGCCGGAGTTCACCACGCCGCGGATGAAGTCCCGGTGATCATACAGGTCGCTGTACAGCACGAAGGGATAGGACGCCGCCAGAGCTCCCATCTGCCGCACCTCGCTGAGGGTCTGCCTGTCGCCCAGGGCGTCCATGACGGTCTTCACGTACAGGGTGCCGAACAGGGAGTGGTACTGCATGCCGTCCAGACCGGAGGGGAATTCCGCGGACAGAGGGAAGGACCAGCCGCCGGTGTTGTCGCTGCTGTCGCACTCGTCCAGCTTGAAGCCGTCCACGCCGTGCTCCACCAGATTCTTCCGGGTGTAGTCGGCGAAGATCTTCCGGGCCTCGGGCGTTGCGAAATCCGGGACCACGCCGCCCCAGACCATCCAGTCCCCGGAGTACGGGGCGATGTCCCGGTAGAAGTCCGCGTCCGGATGGGTGAAGGCGTGCTCCCAGAGGTTGACGTGGTAGCCGCGGTCCCGCAGATAGGTCAGGAACCCGTCGGGATCCGGATAGCGGGCGCTCCACTTGTAGGTGCAGGAATAGGCGTGGGTTTGCCAGCCGGGCTCCAGGCCGATGATGTCGCAGGGAATGTCGTTCTCGCGGAAGTAGTCGGCCACGGACTTGATCTTCTCCGCGTCCCAGCCGGTATAGCAGCGGTACAGCATGCCGAGCCCCCATTCGGGCACCTCGGGGCCGCCGCCGGACAGCATGTTGTACTGGGAGACGATGTCGGTGATGCCGTCCCCCTCGATGACGTAAACGTCCACGCCCTTCGCCACGGGGATCCGCACGCTCATCCAGGCGGCGTTTTCCCGGCGGGCGGCGTAGAGGGCACTCTCCGAATCCGCGGCTCCTCCCTCGGACACGGGACCCTCCTCAGCCGGATCCGCTCCGCCGAACCAGGGGTTCTTCTGCTTGCCGCAGTAGAATTCGGCGTACCGGGCGGTGTCGAAATACATGCCGTAGCCCTTGTTGGTGACGAAGAAGGGGACGGGGGCATGACTCTCGCCGTTGGGCGTCACGGGGTCGGCGTTCACGTCCATTTTCAGCTTGCGGCCTCTGTGGCTGAACTGCTTCAGCTGAAGACCGAAGCCGAAGATCTGGCAGTCGTCCTCGATGGGGAATTCCAGCACGCAGCCGGAGGCGGTCTCCTTGAACAGGAAATTGGAGGCGGGATAGCGGACCTCGCTCTCGCGGTAGTCGAAGCCGTCGCAGAACGCGGAGGGAACAAGGGCTTCCGGGGTTCCGAAGGTGAATTTTCTCATGGCAGGCTCCTGATTATTTCAATATCTTATTTCAATATCGTTTCCGCTTCGCGGCGGAAGGATATGGGATGCTCGCGGTACTGTGAATATTATACCGCCCGACGGGTGCAAAGTCAAGGGCACCCCGCAAGATCGGACGGGATCGGCGTGGCCTCGTCACCCTGCGGATGAAAAAAACGCTTCTCCGGAACCTTTCCGCAATCCGGACCGTCTAATCAAAAAAATGGGAGGGTAAAACCATGAAGCGTCTGATCCGGTCCGCCGTCCTCCTTCTGTTCCTCTGCGCACCTCTTCTCCTGTCCGGATGCGCCGCGCCCTTTTCCTTCGTCCTCCGATGGGGCCCCGGCGGAAGCTCCTATGACAGCGCCTCCGGGATCCTCATCAAAACCACCGACGCCGCGTCTCCGGACCGGTTCCGCACCGTGCTGAGGCTTAGCCGGGAGGAGACCGCCGCCCTGTCCCGTCTGGCCGAAGCGGCGGAGCTCTCCGCCGTACCGGACGCCCCGGAGGCCTATGATCCCTTCTCTCCTCCCGGTAACGGTCCGCGCCTGTGGAGCAAGCCGGCGTTCTCCCTGGAGCTGGAGCTGAGAGACGAACGCGGCGTCAAGCGGATCCGGTGTCCCAGCCTGCCCCCGGCGTTCTTCTCCCTGACCGAAGAGGATCTGCCGGAGCCTTACGATGAAACGGGAGAGGCCTTCTCCGCCCTGGTCCGCAGGATGCTCCTTGTGATCTTCGGCTCCGAGGAATGGTGCGCCCTCCCGGACTATGAGGTCCTGTATTCGTGATGAAGGGCGGCTTATGCTTTCTTCTTCGCGCGAAAGAAGGGACTGCCGTATGAACTCTTCACAGGAGGAGCGATACGGCAGTCCCGTTTATTCCTTTGTGTACAGCCGGATTTCAGCCGCTTGGCCGGATCAGGCGTTCTCTCCTTCTCCGGTCCGGCAGACCAGCGCGCCGTTTTCCGCGTCCACCGTGACGGTGTCTCCCTCCTTCAGGCTTCCGCCGAGGATCGTGCGGGCGATGAGGGTCTCCACCTTCGCCTGCAGGTACCGCTTCATGGGACGCGCGCCGTAGACGGGATCGTAGCTCTGCTCGATGACCAGATCCTTCGCCGCCTCCGTCAGGCACAGGCGCAGGTTCTGCTCCTCAAGCCGCTTCGACAGGGACGCCGTCAGGAGATCCACGATGCCGCGGATGTTCTCCTTCGTCAGGGGCTTGAAGAACACGCACTCGTCGATGCGGTTCAGAAACTCCGGACGGAAGGACCGCTTCAGAAGCGCCGAGACCTGTTCCTTCGCGTCCATGGTGATCTCGCCGCGGCGGTCGATGCCGTCCAGCAGGATCTGGGAGCCGAGGTTGGAGGTCATGATGATGATGGTGTTCTTGAAGTCCACGGTGCGGCCCTGGGAATCCGTGATGCGGCCGTCGTCCAGCACCTGGAGCAGGATGTTGAACACGTCCGGATGGGCCTTCTCGATCTCGTCGAAGAGGACCACGGAGTAGGGCTTTCTGCGCACGGCCTCCGTCAGCTGTCCGCCCTCATCGTAGCCCACGTATCCGGGAGGCGCTCCGATCAGACGGGACACGGAGAACTTCTCCATGTACTCCGACATATCGATGCGGACCATGTTGTGCTCGTCGTCGAACAGGGACTCCGCCAGAGCCTTGGCCAGCTCGGTCTTGCCGACGCCGGTGGGGCCCAGGAAGATGAAGGATCCGATGGGCCGGTTGGGATCGGCGATGCCGGCGCGGGAGCGGATGATGGCGTCCGTCACGGCGGAGACCGCCTCGTCCTGTCCGATCACCCGTCGGTGCAGGATCTCGTCCAGATGCAGGATCTTCTCCCGCTCGCCCTCCATGAGCTTCGCCACGGGGATACCGGTCCAGCGGGCCACGATCTCGGCGATCTCCTCCTCGGTGACGGTGTCCCGCACCATGGGATCGTTCTTCTTGTTCTCCGCCGCGGCCTGGGCCTCCTCCAGCTTCTTCTGCAGCTCGGGCAGGGTGGAGTAGCGGAGCTTGGACGCCTTTTCGTATTCGTAATTCCGCTGGGCCGCTTCCATTTCGGCGGTGGCGGACTCGATCTCGGCCTTCAGGGTCTTGGTCTGCTCGGCGGCGTTCTTCTCCAGCTCCCAGCGGGACTTCATCTCGTTGAAGCGGTCCCGCTCCTCGGCCAGCTCCGCCGTCAGCTTTTCCAGTCTGTCCTTCGAGAGCTCGTCGGTCTCCTTTTTCAGAGCCACCTCCTCGATCTCCAGCTGCATGATGCGGCGGCGGCAGTC
Source organism: uncultured Ruminococcus sp. (assembly GCA_902778205.1). GTDB lineage: Bacteria > Bacillota > Clostridia > Oscillospirales > CAG-272 > UMGS1696. The sequence goes on from CACYWX010000002.1 coordinate 27,069, forward strand.
GTCCATCTCGGCGGGCATGGAATCCATCTCGGTTCTCAGCGCCGCGCAGGCCTCGTCCACCAGGTCTATGGCCTTGTCGGGCAGGAACCGGTCGGTGATATACCTGTGGGACAGGGTGGCGGCGGCGATGAGGGCCCGGTCGTGGATGGTGACGCCGTGGAAGATCTCGTACCGCTCCTTCAGGCCCCGGAGGATGGACACCGTGTCCTCCACCGTGGGTTCGTCCACCATGACGGGCTGGAACCGGCGCTCCAGAGCCGCGTCGGATTCGATATACTTGCGGTACTCGTCCAGAGTCGTGGCGCCGATGCAGTGGAGCTCGCCCCGGGCCAGCATGGGCTTCAGAAGGTTTCCGGCGTCCATGGAGCCCTCGGTCTTGCCCGCGCCCACGATGGTGTGCAGCTCGTCGATGAAGAGCAGGATGCGGCCGTCGGACTGCTTGATCTCGTTCAGCACCGCCTTTAGTCTCTCCTCGAATTCGCCCCGGTACTTGGCTCCGGCCACCAGCGCGCCCATATCCAGGGCGAAGACCGTCTTATCCTTCAGACCCTCCGGCACGTCGCCGCGCATGATCCGCTGGGCCAGACCCTCGGCGATGGCGGTCTTACCCACGCCGGGCTCGCCGATCAGCACGGGGTTGTTCTTGGTCTTCCGGG
>CACYWX010000003.1 GCA_902778205.1 uncultured Ruminococcus sp.
TTTCGATCGCTGTTTTCGAGGCTCCCGAGAAAACCGTGGAACTTGTTCCACGCATGTTTCAGCTGACGCCGCCAGCCCGCGCGGGGATTTGGGATGCACATTCGAGTTCCGGTTAATGATTTGAGCTGTCAGGATTATGCTCTCCGGCCAAGGGGGACCCGCACGGAGGGTACCTGCGGCCTGAGCTGGTATCCTCCGTGCCGCCCGTCCCGCGCAGGGACATAAGAGTTGGAAACGCGAAGCGTTTCCTTCCTAATCCGTGCGGGTTAAGGGATACTCACTTAAGGTATCCTTTACATATCCTCAATCGACAGCTGGTACGCGCCTCTTGCCCAGAGGATCCACTTGGAGCGGTCCAGGGGATTGACGCCCCGGCGGGGATTGACGTGCTCCTCTCCGTCCCGGCACTCCCGGTAGCCGTGGAAGGAGGAGGACAGGACCGCCTTTCCGGAGGACCAGGACGCCAGCTTCACCGGGAATTCCATGGAGGTGGAGACCGGCACCACGGCTTCTACGGCGAAGGAGTCCCCGAAGAAAAGGGGCGCGTCGTATTCCCCCCTCATCCGGACGATCTCCCCGGTGATTTTGCCGGACAGGGAGGCGTCCGCCGTGATCCGCAGCTTCAACAGGGGCTCAAGGATGGTGGAGCCCAGGGACTGCAGGCCGTTCATGAAGGCCATGGGGGTGCAGACGAAGAAGTCCAGGGGATGGGTGTGGATGGTGTGGTGCTGGCCTCCCACCAGAGTGCACCGGAAATCTGTCACCTCCCATCCGTACAGTCCCTGCTCCAGACACTGATAGAAGGACGTGCGGATGTGGGTCTGATAGCGGTAGAAAAGCTGATTGGAGGGGAGCTTTCCGTGATAGGACACGCCGTAGCCCCGGTGCATGGGCTCGAATTTGAACTGCACCACGGCCCAGCAGGGCTTCGGCATGGTGTAGTCCGCGCAGGCGAAGCCCTCCCGCGCCGGGGTCTCCTTGTAGATGACCGTGGGCGGCGAGAAGGACGGGATCAGATCGTACCGCTCCCGCAGAAGGGCGTCCAGCACCTCCAGCTGGATCTTCCCCGTGGTGGAGATGGTGATCTCCCGCTGGCCGTTCTCCCATTTGGCGTCGATGTAGGGCTCCTCCTCCGTCAGCTCCGCCAGAGCGGCGGCAAGGGGCGGGACCTTTTCGGGATCTCTGTCCGCGGGCGTGACCCGGACCCGGAGAAAGGGCGTGGTCAGACGGTACGCCTCTCCCAGCTCCAGGGACCCCACGAACTGACCGGCCCGGGCCGAGGGCAGACCGCAGAGCGCCGCGATGTCCCCGCCCTCCACCTCGCCCGCGTCGGTGTACCGGCCTCCGGTGAATTTCCGGATCTGGGATACCTTTTCGGAGACGGGGGGCTTTTCCGCCAGGGCCACGGCGTCGTCTTCCTCCCCCTCCGGATTGACCAGCCTGGGATCCGCGGGACGCAGGAGGGTGACCTCGTCCCGGTTGGCGATCCTCCCGCCGAAGAGCCGGATGTGGGAGATCTTGCCCATCTGCCGGTCGTGCTCGATCTTGAAGATGATGCCGGAGAGGGCTTCCGTGGCGCGCCGGTCAGCCGAGGGCATGTACGCCGTCATGAAGTCCAGAAGGTCCTCCGTGCCCACGCCCAGCTTGGCGGAGCCCGTCAGCACGGGAACGGCCCGGCACGCTCCGATCTCCTCCCGCAGCATCTTCTCCGCCCGGTCGTGGGGAAGGGTCTCGTCGGAGAGAAAAGCGTCCGCCGCCTCGTCCGAGAGCTCCGCCAGTCCCTCCGTCACCGCCCGGTCAAACGCCGCGCCCTTCAGAAGACGGGACTCTGCCGTGTCGAAGCCCGCGTTCTCCGTCTCCGTCAGGGGCAGGAGAACCCCGTCCGCGATCCGGCCGAGATCGGCGAGGACCGGGGAGACGTCCGCTCCGGCCCGGTCGAGCTTGTTGACGAACACCAGCCGGGGCAGTCCCGCCTTGTCCAGCGCCCGGAGGATGTTCTCAGTATGGGCCCGGACGCCCTCCACGGCGGAGACCACCACCACCGCGTAATCCAGGGCGGCCAGGGAGCGCTCCACCTCTCCGGCGAAGTCCACATGGCCGGGGGTGTCGATGATGTTGACGGTGACGCCCTTCCACTCCGCGGAGGCGGTGGAGGTGCGGACGGAGATGCCCCGCTTTCTCTCCACGGTCAGATTGTCCGTGGCGGCGGTGCCCTCGTCCACCGATCCCGCCCGGCGGATCGCTCCCATGAGGAAGAGCAGCTGTTCCGTCAGCGTGGTCTTGCCGGCGTCCACGTGGGCCAGGATCCCGATGTTGTGGTAGATTTTCGGCATGGCAATTTTGAATCCGTTTCTCGTTTTTTCAGTATTATACACCCGCCGCCGCAATCCGTCAAGGTGCGGCCGCCGGACAGGATTATCCCACTTTTTTGGTGGGAAATTTCCGCAAAGGGCTTGACAGGAGTGGGAAGAATGTGTATAATATACGTAAGTTAGCTTAAACTAACCATAAAGGAGCCCACCATGAGCGTTGTGATCGTAGGCGGCAACGAATGTATGACCCGCCAGTACAAGGACCTGTGCGCGGAGTATCGCTGCAAGGCGAAGATCTACCCGAAGATGTCGAACAGCCTGAAGGACATCGGCGCGCCGGACCTTCTGATCCTGTTCACCAACACGGTTTCCCACAAGATGATCCATCTGGTGCTGGGAGAAAAGCGGAACGGAACCCGTATCGCCCGGTGCCATTCCTCCTCCATGGCGGCCCTCCGCGGCATTCTGGAGGAGCACGCGGCGAAGGCGTGATAGGTTCGTGCGTTCACACGATGAGGAAGGAAACCGTTCTTGTCGTTTTAGCCCATAGTCCCTTATAAAAACCGTCTCCGGAAAAACCTGACCCGGAGGCGGATTTTTATACATTCCGCGTGCCAGAGAAACCGGAGGCTAACTCCCCCTCCGGACGGCGGCGCGGATCCGGCTGACGGATGCGGCGGTGTCCCGCGGGATCTCCAGAAGGGCGAACCACCCACACTCCATTTCGCCGCCTTCCAATCCCGGCTCCGGGATGAATCCGATATGGAGGACGGCGGAGGAGGCTTCGGGGACCTTGTTCCGGCGAAGCTCAAAGCGGTCCGGGACGGGGGGAACGGTGGAGGGCATCCAGATGTAAACCGGCAGCAGGACATGGTCCTCGAAAAAAGATTCGTCCCACCGGGGGAGCAGGGAGCGGAAGCTGTCCGTTCCGTAACCGGCAAAATAATCGGTATAATCGTAGAAAAAGAACTCTTCCGTCTGTGCCGTGAACCGGTCGAGGGCCTCGGCGGAGGCAATCAGCGCGGCGGGACACTCCCGGTCATTGCCGTACATCACGGGGCCGCTGTCGGTCTGAAAGCCGTCGAAGGGCAGGAAGGCACGGCCGTCGAAGGGCTCCTCCATCCCGCACAGGCCCACGAAGGAGAGGCGGAAGCCCAGCGCCTCCGGATCCAGGGAGAGCACGGTTTCCCCGGCGGGCAGGACGGGTACCGAGGTCTGATCGGCGGTCAGCGGTTCGGCCGGATGTGCGGATCCGTACAGGCCGGAATCATACGCTGCAGGGCGCAGGGAGACGCATCCGGTCAGAAGCAGGGCGGAAAGGGATGCGAGCAGGGCACGTTTTCCTTTCATGGCAGTTGTCCTCCCGTTCGTCATAATCCGGTTCTTTATGGATAAGACGATGGGGACTTTGAAAAAGTTCCGGGAAGATTAAATCCCGGTGAGAAACGTTCGCCGGACCTTGTATAAGGACCGCGGATATGATATACTGACCCCGTCAGAACGAAAACCGACCGCTCCGGGGACGGAAAAAACGCCGTGCCCGGGACGGATTCATGAAAAGGAGTGCCGATATGCAGTATGTATTGATCGGAATCGCTGTGCTGGTGATCTGGTACCTGCTGGCCAATCTGCGGGTAGTGCCCCAGAGCGAGGCGTACGTCATCGAGTTCCTGGGCAAATACAAGGACACCTGGGAGGCCGGGATGCACCTCAAGACCCCGTTCCTGGAGCGGATCGCCAAGAAGGTGACCCTGAAGGAGCAGGTCCTGGACGCGCCGCCCCAGCCCGTCATCACCAAGGACAATGTCACCATGCAGATCGACGCGGTGGTGTACTTCCGGGTGTTCAACCCCATGCTCTTCACCTACGGCGCCATCAACCCCATCAACGCCCTGGACAATCTGACCGCCACCACGCTCCGTAACGTGGTGGGCGAGCTGGAGCTGGACGAGACCCTCACCAGCCGGGACGCCATCAACTCGAAAATGGCCCTGATCCTGGACGACGCCACGGACCCCTGGGGCATCAAGGTGATCCGGGTGGAATTAAAAAACATCATCCCGCCGAAGGGCATCCAGGAATCCATGGAAAAGCAGATGAAGGCCGAGCGCGAGAAGAGAGAGACCCTCCTGCTGGCCGAGGCTCACAAGGAAGCGGACATCAAGGAGGCCGAGGGCCACAAGCTGGCGGTGGTGCTGGAGGCCGAGGGTGAGAGAGACGCCCGCATCGCCCGCGCCGAGGGTGAAGCGAGAGCCCTGTATCTGGCCAAGAAGGCGGAGGCGGACGGTCTGCGCGAGCTCATGGCGGCGGGGATCGACGAAAAGGTCCTGCGGCTGAAGCAGTTCGAGGCCATGCAGAAGGTGGCCGACGGACGGGCCGCCAAGATCATCATCCCCACGGACATGGTGGACCTCACCACCAAGGCGTCGGTGTTCGCCGAGACGGCCTCCGTCGGTTCCGCGGTGACGAATCCCGAGGAGCATGCGGAGGAGGTCCCCGAATCCCACTGCTTCGACAAGGAGAAGGAATTCGGCGACTACGACGGAAACGGCTACGACCGTCAGAAGGCGGAGACGGACGAGACGCTCGGGACGAGAAGAGCGGAATAAGCGCTCCGAAGGATCGGGCGGGGCTGTCGCATAAGCTCCTGAAAAGGGAGAAATGCGGCGGCCCCTTTTTTCATCCCGGGAGATTCCTTGACAAATATGGAAAGATGTGATAGGATTGTGCCGATGGTATTCAAACGACAAACGACGGGAGGATCGGACGGTGAAAAGACGGATACGCACGCTTGCGGCGATGACGGCGGTTCTCTGCGCGGCCGCGGCGCTCTTCGCGGGATGCGGGGAAAGGGAGTCCGCGGAGGAGACGGAGAGGTCCGGGGAAGCGGAGACGGCTGTGGTCCTCGGCGGGATCTATGAGGAGCAGAGGATCGCTGCTCCGGAGGGCTTCCAGCCGCTTGCCGCCGCGGATCCGGTCCGGTGCGGGGACGGCTCCCTCCTCTGGCTGGCAAACGATGGGAGGAGCAAGTGGGCGGTGGTGCGCTCGGACGATCCTGCAGCGGGAGACGGACAGAGCTGTGAGACCTGGCCGGTCCCTCTGGCGGAGGGAGAGGATCTTCTGAAGGGCGCCTTTTCCGGAGAGAGGCTCGTCTTTCTCTCCCGGGAGGAGGACGGCGCGCTCTGGCTGAAGACCTTTGACCGGGAGGAGTCCGCCGGGACCTGTGAAATCCTCTGCTCCCTGGACGAGATTTTGCCGGAGACGGGGCAGGTGTATGGTCCCGCCGCAGACCGGGAGGGCGTCATCGCGCTGGCCCGGGGCAATACGGCTGCGGCTGTCTCCGCGGATGGGAAGCTGCTGGGACAGGTTTCCTTCGGCGGACGGCTCATGGCGCTGACGGCCGGGGAGAGCGGCTTCGTCGTCGTGCAGGAGGAGGGAGGACGGATCACGGCCTCTCTGGCGGATTTTGAGAAAGGCGCGCTCCGGCATGCGGCTGAGCTTCCGAGGGAGACCTTCCATGTGGCCGGCGGACGGGGCTTCGATCTCTACTACGCCGCGGACGACGGGGTGTACGGCCTGATGCTCGGGGACGGCGAGAGCGGGGAACTGCTCCTGCACTACATGAACTCCGGCATGAACGGGCAGAGCTGCAGCCTTCTGACGGCCTTCGACGCGGCGTCGCTCTTCTTCATGGAATCCTCCGGCGGAAAATGGATCCCCGTTCTGCGCGGAAAGGGGGAGGACAGAACGCTGGAGGGCGTCGAGGTGCTGACTTTGGCCTGCGACACCGCGAGACTTCCCATGCCCGCCGAAATCACCGCCGTGATCACGGATTTCAACGCGGCGCATCCGGACGTCTATGTGAAGGTGGAGGACTATGCTTCGTACAACACCCGGGAGAACCCCTATGCCGGCGAGGAGAAGCTGGCCCGGGATCTGGTGACGGGTTTGGCGAAGCCCGACATCCTCTTCGGCCATGCCAGATCGACGTACATGAGGCAGGTGTACAAGCACGGGCTGTATCAGGATCTGCTGCCGCGGCTTGAGGCGGATCCCGACTACCGGGCGGAGGACCTGTTCGACTCGGTCCGGCGGGCCTTCGACGACGGGGAGGGCGGTCTCTGGGGCATCGCGCCGTCCTTTACCCTGACCATGGCGTACACGGCGGCCCGGGAGACGATCGCGCCCTACGCGGAGCAGGGATACTGGACACTGGATCAGCTGACGGACTTTGCAGAGTCCCTGCCGGAGGGAGTCCCGCCCATGCAGACCTGGTGCCGAGGCTACTACGGTCCCCTGGTCAACGGCGGCTTCATGGAATTCATCGACCGGAAAGAGGGGACCTGCTCCTTCGACAGTCCTTCGTTCGTCCGTTATCTGAAGTACGCAGCCTCGCTTCCGACGCTGGAGGAATACAACAGGCGGTATCCGTTTGCCTCCATGGGCGAGGGGGAGCTGGCGGTCTGTCTCAGAGAGGGACAGCTGGCCGGTGCGGTCTCCTTCGGGTTCGGCTCCGTGGCGGATTTCATTGGTATGACGGGTCTCTTTGGCACGGAGGACTGGGCCATGATCGGCATGCCGGCGCCCGAGGAGCGGTACGGCGCGGGGAACCGGGTGGACGCGGATTTCGTATTCGTCATCACCTCCCGGTGCAGGGAGCCCGGTCCGGCCTGGGAGCTGATCCGCGCAGCCTTTGCCGGAAGCGGAGCCACGGAAACCGGAGGCTTCCCCGCCTTCCGCTCAAAGCTGAGGGAACGGGCGGCGGGAAAAAATGTGATCGGGATGAGCGTATGGGGCTCCATGACCGGCGAGTACGCTTGGACGCCCTTCTGCCCCTACGACGCGGACTTTATCTGGTACTATGACGGCACAGCGGAGGTGAGAATGAAGGATCCGGACGAGCCGCTGACGGAGGACGCGCTGAAGAAGCCGGGCTTTGTCACGGACTTCACGGAGGAGGATTTCGATAAGCTGGAGCGTCTTCTCGACACGGCGGGCATGCCCTTTCTCGCGATGGATCTGGACGAGGACTGGATGATCGTGCGGGAGGAAATGAGCGCCATGTTCGCCGGGACCGGAACGCCGGAGGACTGCGCCGCGAAGATCCAGTCCCGGGTGTCCATCTGGCTGGCGGAGAACCGGTAAGAACGGCCTCTGCCTTTTGCCGGAATTTGACGCTTTATCTTGACTTCACCCGGCAAAACTGCTATACTGTAGCGGGAATGAACAAACGCGGGAGGACATATGGAATACGCGGTTTCCGACTGGTTCGGCTTTGAGAGACGGGACTTTTCCTTCATGGGCCGGGAGGCGCTTGTCGTTCTGCCCAAGGGGAAGCCAAATGGCAAATGGGCGGTGAAGATGGAGTATTTCGGGGCCTTCCCGAATCTGGAGACCGAGCTCCTCTCCCGGGGCTGGTGTCTGGCATACCTGAAAAACGTCAACCGCTGGGGCACGGACGCTGATTCCGACGCCAAGGCCGCCTTCGTCCCCTTCATTGCGGAGGAATTCGGCCTCGAGGAGCGGTTCGCCTGCGTGGGCATGAGCTGCGGCGGGCTGTGCTCCGTGAATTTCGCGGCGAAGTATCCCTCCCTCGTGTCCGTGCTGTACCTGGACGCGCCGGTGATGAACCTCCTCTCCTGTCCCATGGGCTTCGGAGTGGGCGAGGCGCTGGGCGGGGACCGCGGCTGGGAGGAGATCCGGGAGGCTCTGGGCTTCTCCGACATCACGGAGCTTCTGACCTACCGCGCCCATCCCATGGACCGGCTGGAGCCCCTGGCCGGGAACCGGATCCCCGTGGCGCTGGTGTACGGCGAGGCCGATACGACGGTGCCCTACCGGGAGAACGGGATCGTGCTGGAGCGGCTGTACCGGGAGCGCGGCCTGCCTCTGTTCACCGCGGGAAAGCCCGGATGCGGCCATCATCCCCACGGACTGGAAAACCCGAAGCCTTTGGCGGACTTCATCGAGGTCTGGTCGGACTGAAAACAGCCGATCCGCCAAGGCGGACTTTATAGAGGCCTGGGCGGACTGAAAACAGCCGATCCGCCGGAGCGGATTTCATAGAGGCCCGGCGGATTGACGAATCCCGGTTTCAGAATCATGCTCTCTTATAAAAACTCTCATTTACAGGAGGACTTATCATGGTTAAAGTTGCAATGCTCTCCAAATGGCACGTGCACGCAGGCGGATATGCCGGCATGCTGAAGAACAGCGGCAAGGCGGAGATCGTCGCGGTATGGGACGACGACACCGCGCGCGGCGAGGCGTGGGCGAAGGAGCTGGGCGCGGAATTTATCGCCGATCTGGACGCCCTTCTGGCCCGGGACGACATCGAGGCCGTTATCTGCGACGCGCCCACCACGGCTCACCGGGACATCCTGGTGAAGGCCGCGAAGGCGGGGAAGCACATCTTCACCGAGAAGGCCCTGGCTCCCACCGTGGCGGAATGCCTGGACGTGAAGAAGGCCGTGGAGGAGGCCGGCGTGACCTTCGTCATCAGCTACCCCCAGAGAGGCCGTCCCTGCGTGCAGTTCGCCAAGAAGATGATGGAAGAGGGCGCCTTCGGCAAGGTCACCCTGGTCCGCACCCGCGACGCCCACTCCGGCGTGTCCGGCAACTGGCTCCCGGATTACTGGTTCGACAAGAGCGCGGCCGCCGGCGGAGCCATGATGGACCTGGGCTGCCATCCCATGTACCTGCTGGCCTGGTTCCTGGGCAGACCGAAGAGAGTTACCGGCCTGTTCACCGCTCCCTACGGCAAGCCCGTGGATGAAAACGCCGTGGCTATCGCGGAATTCGCGGACGGCGCTCTCGGCGTGGCGGAAACCGGCTTCATCTCCGCGGGATCTCCCCAGACTCTGGAGATCTACGGCACCGAGGGCTCCCTCATCTCCCACGGGGAGGACGTGACCTTCCAGAGCTCCAAGTACAATGATATCCACCGCGGCGCCTTCAAGCCCAGCCTGCCCGAGGGAAAGCCCGCGCCCATTCTGCAGTTCATCGACGCCGTGGCCGCCGGAACCGGTTCCCCCGAGGGACTGGGCATCGACGACGCCATCGCCCTGACCGAGCTGCTGGAGAACGCCTACAAGGGCGACGAGAACAACGCCATCGAAGTCATCGGCTGATCCCGGCCGGTCGTTCCGGCAGTCCGGATCGCGCGGGGACAGGAAGACCCCACGGGGCCCGTCCTGTTCCCGTTTTCGTTTCCGTACGCGCTTCTCCGCTCTCCGTCTTGTCTTCGCCATCGTACGGAAACCGCGCCTGTTTTCCCGGTCCGGCTCCCGCGCCTCTCCCGTGCTGAGACGGTCCGGGACCGGCATCCCATGTGTTCCGCTCCGGATCCCTCGGGGGAGCGCCGGTGCGGTATCAGTTGGACAGTTGGACAATCGGAAAGGGGAATGAGAAGATGAAGTGTCCGTCATGCGGCAGAGACAACCCCGACGGAAGCGTATTCTGTACGGGATGCGGAACCTCCCTGCCCCGGCCGTCGGTCCGGACGGTATCCGGAGCGAATCCGCAGGCAAGGACGGCGGGTAACCGCGCGCAGAGCTCCGACGAGAGGATCCGCGCCCAGGCCCTCGCCATGCTGGAGGCGCAGAGGAGGCAGGAGGCGCAGAACACGGAGGGCGCTCAGCGGACCGGACAGCCGGTTCAGGCAGGTCAGACCGACGGAACGCCGCGGTATGCCCAGAACCTCAGAGCCCAGCAGAACGGAAGGGCCCCGCGTGGCTATTATCCCACTCCCGGACAGGGGACCTATCCGACCTATCCCGCGGGAGGCGCATCCCAGCCCGCACAGCGGCCAACCTGGCAGAATGCCGGACAGAGTACCGGGTATAATGCCGGACAACCGGTTCCGGTCCGCCCTGCGCAGGGATCCTACGGCACGGGCCAGATGAATACCGTTCGTTCGGCTCCTCAGACGGGCACGGGCCAGATGAACACCGTCCGTCCGGCGGCTCAGTCGGGCACGGGCCAGATGAATGCCGTTCGCCGGGGCACAGAGCCCCAGAGCACCGGGCAGTTCAGCACAGGCCAGATGAACGCGGTCCGGCAGAATACAGGGGTGCCCTATGTTCCAGCCGCCGTGCCGGTCCGGACCGATCCCATGCCCGGATACGGAGGAGCGGCGGCCTATCCCTTCGTGCAGGACTGGAAGGTGACGCGGGCCGGGCGCTCGGGACTCTTTCTGGCGGCGGCGATCTGCATGACGCTGGGGCTGGTACTCAGGCTGTTCGCGCCGGGGCTGGTGCAGGTCTTACTCGGGATCATGTCCGGAACGGGCGCGGCGGGACGGCTCCTCTCGATGCTGGGCGTGGCCGACGACGTCAGCAGTCTCATGTACGCTCTGGATCTGAACAGCGCCGTGGGCAGTCTGGCGGCGATGAGCGGAGGGGTGACGATCCTGCTCCGGGTCCTTCTCAACCTCGGGCCCGCGCTGATCCTCACCGGCGTCTGGATCATCTACGGAACCTCCCGGGACGGAAACCGGATGCCCGGCGGTCTGACCCTCATCATTGTGATGAAGGTTCTGGCCTGCATCGGCGGCGTGCTGAGCTGGGCGATTCTGGCGGTGGTGCTCTTTGCCGCCCGGGCCTCCGGTCTGGGAGAGGGAGAGCTCGGAAAGGCTCTTCTGATCGGCGCGCTGGTCTCGGTCGGACTGATGATCTGGACCATCGTGTACTACGTATTCCTCATCAAGCCCATGAGCGTGGCCTCCGGCGACCGGTACGCGGAAAACGGACACCGGGTCTCCGGCTTCTCCGTCTTCCTCATTCTCGCGACGGGCATTCTCGGGGTCCTCATCTCCCTGTTCAACTGGGCGGGGCTTCTGGACGCCGTCGCCACCATCCTGTTCGCCGCGGTGCTCATCAAGTATAAAAACAGCTGATATGCGCTATCCGATTCTGTTTCTGATTCTCATCGCGCTGGATTTGGCGTACGACCTCGTCCTGCGCATCCTCCAGGCGTCCCGGCGGGGCGAGCCTCTGCCCGAGACGGTCCGGGATATTTACGACGCCGACGGCTACGCCCGCTGGCTGGACTATTCCGCGGAAAAACGGAAGCTCGGCGCGGTGGAGAAGATCTTTGACGCCGCCGTCCTGACCGCTTGCTTCGGGACCCGGGCCTTTTCGGCGGTTTACGAACGGCTTCCGGGCGGGGACGCGGTGAAATCCCTTCTGCTCCTTCTGATCTGGACCGCCGTGACGACGGTTCTCAGCGTGCCCTTCGACTGGGTGCGGGAAAAGCGCGTGGAGGCGAAATACGGTTTCAGCCGGACGGAAACCTCCACCTTCGTCCGGGACGAGATCACGGGCTTCGTCGTGAACGCTCTCCTGAACGCCGCCCTGTATCTGGCCGTGGCGTGGACCTGGGGGCGGTTCGGTCTGAGAGGCTTCTTCATCGTGTTCCTCATCCTGGCGGTTTTCGTCGTGGCCTTCTCCATGCTGGCCACGGTGTTCCAGCGGCTGTACAACAAGCTGGAGCCCCTGCCGGAGGGGACTCTGCGGGATACCCTGGCGGAGCTGTTCCGGAAGGCCGGATATGAACTCGAGAACATCTACGTGATGGACGCCTCCCGCCGGACCACCAAGGTCAACGCCTTCTGCTCCGGGCTCGGCCGCTTCAAGAGGATCGTCCTCTACGACAATCTGGTGAACGGCTATTCGGAGGACGAGATCGCGGCGGTGTTCGCCCACGAGCTGGGCCACTACCGGCGGCGGGACACCATGAAGAACACGGCGTTCACCGTCCTGCTCATGGCGGTGGTGACGGCCGCTGCCGCGTGGTTCGCCTCGACGCCGGAGATGTCCCTGGCCTACGGGTTCGAGGGGGTGAGTCCGGTGTTCGGCGTGATCCTGCTGCAGGCCGTGCTCCTGACGCCGGTGATGACCCTCTGCATGATCCCCCGGTCCGCCATGGCGCGGCGGTTCGAATACCGGGCGGACGCGGCGGCGGTGGAAAGCGGTTACGGGGAGGCCCTGATCTCCGCGCTGAAGAAGCTGTCCCGGGACAATTTCAGCGACCTCAATCCCCATCCCGCCGTGGTGGCGCTGGAATACGACCATCCCACGACAGCGGACCGCATCCGGGCCATCCGGGAGCGGGAGTCCGGCGGGGCTTCGGGAGGAACGGCATGATCCTTGAACGATGGCTCATGCCGGACGAGGTGTTCCCGGACTTCTCCTCCGTGACGCCGGAGCTGCTCCGGGAGCGGGGGATCCGCTTCGTCTTTTCCGACATCGACAACACCCTGGCCACCTACGACGATCCGACGCCGCCCCCGGATACGGCGCGCTGGCTCCGGTCCATGGAGAAGGCGGGGATCCGGGTGGTCTTTGTCTCCAACAACGGCCGGGAGCGGGTGGAGAGCTTCGCCGGACCCGCGGGATGCCCGGCATACTGGAAGGCCCGCAAGCCCCTCGTCGGGATCCTGAAAAGGGCCGCGCGTGAGGCGGGGGCGTCGGCGGAGGAATCCCTGCTTCTGGGGGATCAGCTTCTGACGGACGCGGCGGCGGGGAAGCGGTGCGGCATGACGGTGTTCATCGTGCCCCCCATCCGGGACAAGACCACGCTGTTCTGGCGGATCAAGCGCCGGATCGAGCGGCCGTACATGGAGAAATTCGCCCGGAGCCGCGGAACGGGAAGAGGATAAACCAAGGAGGAAGCCTATGCTGCGGGTCATGCTCGCGTCGGATATACACAACTGCCACGCCGGATGGTACGGCATGAGCAACGGGGAGCGGATGGCGGATCTCGTCCGGTGCCTGGAGGAAGCGAAGAGGGAGCGGGACTACGGCCTGACCCTCTGCCTCGGGGACGTGTCCCTGGATTTCTGGGCCTGGAACGAGGGCGGATCGTACCTGTGGGATCCGCCGGTGAGCCGGACGGCGGAGTTCATGGAGAAGATCATGCCCGCCTTCCCGGGACCGTTTTACATCACGCCGGGGAACCACGAGCAGTACGCGCCCGCCGACTGGGAACGGATCACCGGCCAGCCCCGGGAGCAGATCGTGCGCCGGGACGAGGCCGTGGTCGTCCTGCTGGACTCCTTCTCCGGCGATCTCGGACCGAAGGAGAACAGCGACGGCACCTACCGGCCGGTGAACTGCGCCCTGATCCGGGAGGCGCTGGAGCTGGCCGGGGAGAGACCGGTGTTCCTCTGCTCCCACTGGTTCGATAAGGAGAAGGAGACGGATGAATTCCGGTCTCTTCTGCGGGACGGGCGGATCCGGGCCCTGTTCTGCGGTCACGACCACTTCTCCTGTATCCCCTTCACGGAGGAGGAGGACGGACACAAGCCGATCCTGCACACCGGGCACTTCAGCTACTCCGGGGACAAGGATCCCTGCCGGTTCTACCGGGGCTGGCGGGAGCTGACGGTGTACGACGACGGCTCCTGGGAGTCCCTCTACCGGGTGCCGGAGCAGATCATCCGCTATCCCGGCTGGACGGTCCGCATGGAGGCCCACGTCCAGGATCAATGGAAGGAGCGCCGGTGACGGCCGGACGGTCGGGGATCGGACGAGCGGGGGATGCGAAAACGGGAAAAGGGCGGCAAAGGCTGTGAAAACGGGGGAGCCGCGCCGCATATGAATCAATACAGAAAGGTCTGAATTATCATGAACAAGATGGAACTCCGCTATGCGAAGCTGAGAGCGAAAATGGATGAGCTGGGACTGGACGCGGTTTACGTCAGCTCCCCCGAAAATCACCTGTACGTGACGGATTTCGACAATCCGGACGGGTACGCCTTCCTTACGAAGGACGCCGCGTGGGTCTTCGCGGACTCCCGGTACATCGAGGCGGCGAAGGCCGAGGCGACTCCTCTCTGCACCGTCTGCCTGCCGGGTCAGCCCGGACTTCTCGAGATCGTGAAGGAGCGCGGGATCAAGGTGATCGGCTACGAGGACAGACGCCTCACCTGCGCCGCGCTGGAAAACCTGAAGAAGACCCTGGCGGACGCGGCTCCGGAATTCGCTCCTCTCAGCGGGATCTTCACCGAGATCCGTTCGGTCAAGACCCCGGACGAGGTGGAGAACATCGTCGCCGCCCAGCGCATCGCGGAGGGAGCCTTCCATCATATCGTGAAGGTCCTGACCCACGACATGACCGAAATCGAGGTCGCCGCCGAGCTGGAATACTACATGAAGAAAAACGGGAGCCAGAAGCCGTCCTTTGACACCATCGCCGTGTCCGGATCCGCTTCCTCCAGACCCCACGGCGTTCCGCGTCCGGTGAAGCTGGAAAAGGGATTTTTGACGATGGACTACGGCGCCATGGTGAACGGCTACCACTCCGACATGACCAGGACCGTCTGCATTGGAAAGGCGGACGATGAGATGAAGCGGCTCTACAACACCGTGCTTGAAGCCCAGTGCGCCGCCATCGAGGCCATCGGCCCCGGCAAAAAGAACGCCGACATGGACAAGCTGGCCCGGGACATCATCGACAACGCGGGCTACAAGGGCTATTTCAGCCACAGCCTCGGCCACGGCGTGGGGATGGAGATCCACGAGGATCCCGGCCTGCACGGACGGATGGGCGACGCGGTGCTGCTCCCCGGTCAGATCGTGACCTCCGAGCCCGGCATCTACATCGAAGGAAAATACGGCTGCCGCATCGAGGACATGGTGCTGGTTACCGAGGACGGACGGCGGGATCTCACCGACTGCCCGAAGACGGAGCTGATCGAGCTGTGAGCATCGAACCGGTTTGCCCGGCATGATTCATGCGGCAGCAGACGAAACGTCGGTTTTCAGACGTGCAGCTGCAGGATACCGATTCCGACAAGCTTTTGTTTGTCAGCGAAGCAATAACGACAGCATCCCCGCCGTTGACCCATGACTGCGCAGCGGGCTCCCTTCCTGCGGAGTCCGCTGTTTTTTGAAGGCGATCCGGAGCTGTCACACCGAAAGGAGTGCGCATTATGGTCGACTATATCCCCTTTCCCGTTTCCGATCTGAATCCCGAGGGCGTGGAGAGAACCGTCCTTCCCGGGGCCGGTGCCTGCGTCTTCACCTTCCCGGGAGGGCAGGGCAGACTCTGGACGGAGATGAAGGACGGCGCGCTGGACGGCGTATCCCTGGACGGGGACCGCTGGATCGGCATGGACGTGACCTGCCTGGGAACAAGAGCCGCCGTTTTCTCCTGGTTCTTCGAGACGGAGGACGGGCGGTTCTGCGGCGTGAAGATGGGCGTTCTGCCCGGGATCCGCACCCGCATCGCCCTGCCCGTGTCCGTGACGGAGGGGAAGGTCCTGTTCCTCCGCCGCACCCCCGGCAAGCTGAAATCCGTGACCCAGGGAGCGCCCATCGACTTCCGGGAGGCCGTGCGCTTCGTGGTCCGGTCCGAACGGGCTCCCGGGGACGTGACCTTCCGGGTTGAGAATTTCCGCGTGTACGAGGGCGAGCCGGACTTCCCCGTGGAGGCGAAGGTGCTGGTGGACGAGCTGGGTCAGAAGGCCATCGCCGACTGGCCGGGCAAGACCCGCTCCTTTGAGGAAATGGCGGAGCGGATGAGGAAGGTCCTGTCCGATCCCGCGCCGAAGCACGAGGACGACGGACGGTCCCGCTGGGGCGGCGATCTGTCCCTGAAGCTGACCGACGGCACGGGCTTCTTCACCCTGGAGAAGTGGAACGGGCGGTATCTTCTGGCCGATCCCGACGGATACGCCTTCTTCTCCACGGGCCTCGACTGCGTGAACATCGACGGGGACGCCAATCTGGAGGGCATCCGCTGTCTGGCCGGAGAACTGGATCCCGCCTCCGCCGGATGGGTCCACGGGGAGTTCTTCTCCTGGCACCGGCACAACCTCTGGCGGGTGTTCGGGGAGGATTACAACGAGAAATGGCGGGAGATGACCGCCCGGCGCATGGTAAAATGGGGCTTCAACACCGTGGCCTGCTGGTCCGATCTGGAGTTCGCCCGGGAGCGCGGGATCCCTCACGTGACCATCATGCGGGGCTATCCCCGGACCCAGACCTACATCTTCCGGGACTTCCCGGACGTCATGGACCCCGCCTTTGCCGAAAACGCGGACGAATGGGCGAAGCAGATCCTGCCCCAGAAGGACACGGCCTCCCTTATCGGCTACTTCCTCGGCAACGAGCCCCAGTGGGCCTTCGTCAACGGCCTGAACATCGCGGCCTTCACCCTGGAATGCGAACAGAGCAGCCATTCCCGGAGGGCCTTGATCGCCTTCATGAAGGAGCGGTACGGCACCGTGGAAGCCCTCAACGCCGAATGGGGCTCGGACTACGCCTCCTTTGAGGACATGGACCGTCCCGTGAAGGCGCGGCGGTTCACGGAGGCGGGACTGAAGGTTCTGAACAAATTCTCCGAGGTCATGATCCGGGAGTACATCCGCATCCCGTCCCTGGCCATCCGGAAACTGGATCCCAACCACCTGAACCTGGGCATCCGGTACGCCTGGCTGTCCTCGAAGGAGCTGGCCGCGGGCTCGGAGTTCACGGACGTGTTCTCCTTCAACTGTTATTCCATGGATCCCACATCCAGCATCGAGAATTTTTCAAAGCTGGTGGGCAAGCCCGTCATGATCGGCGAATTCCACTTCGGCGCGCTGGACCGGGGGCTGGACGCCACGGGCATCCGGGGGGTGACCACCCAGGAGGAGAGGGGCGCGGCCTACCGTCACTACATGCAGAAGGCGGCGGCCCATCCCATGTGTCTCGGCGCGGCCTACTTCACCCTGAACGATCAGGCGTATCTGGGCCGGTTCGACGGGGAGAACTATCAGATCGGCGTGGTGGACGTGACCCAGAAGCCCTACGAGGAATTCGAGGCGGGCATCATCGAGACCCACCGGGAGATCTACGACATCGCGGAGGGTAAGAAGCCCGCGGATGCCAGACCTGCGGACGAGATCCCGGCGATCTTCTTCTGAGGAAGGATAGAAAATGAATGACAGCTCAAAATGGATTCGGCATGTAGTGATCCCAATAATATGGGTGTTTGCAGTTATAGTAGATGTATGTATTTGTGCCCTTCAAGTCATTTCCAGTTTAGCTCATCCTCTTTTTCAGTCCTGGATTGGAATGCTTCTTGTGTTGGCAGGGGTGTTGTGGATTGCATTGATTTTTGCAACATTTTGGAAAGCAAAGGCTGATATGATTGACAACCTTGCATCAATAGCTAAATCTGCTGATATATTAGCCAATCATTTTCAAACTGAAAAACACGAGTATGCAAGCGTAGAAGAGCTGGCTCTGAAAAAACAGATTCTGGTGGAAAAGTACAAAAAGAACGATTTGTCTGAAAGTGAAAAGGCGTCACTTTATCAGGCCATTAAAAAAATAGATGCAGAAATACAAAAACGTCAAAATGGAGTGTAATCTATGAAAAACGGGCAGCCCTATCTTGACACCTCCGGCAATCCCATCCACGCCCACGGGGGCTGGATGCTGGACCATGGCGGATACACCTACTGGTACGGCGAGGACCGGCGGGAGAACCACTACGTCTCCGTTTACCGCACGGCGGCGGGGGACATGAAAAACTGGGAGTTCCGGGGACACATCCTGAATACGGACACGCCGTACCGGGAGACCTCGGCAAGGTTCGATCCCCGGCTTTCGTGGGAGAAGGACGGCGCGGCGCGGAAGGTCAACATCGAGCGGCCAAAGGTCCTCTATAACGAGAAGACGAAGAAGTTCGTCCTCTGGGCCCACTACGAGAACGGGGAGAACTATCTGGAGGCCCGGGCCTGTGTGGCGTCGTCCGATTATCCGGACCGGGATTTCGTCTGGCACGGCTCCTTCAATCCTTTCGGGGAGATGTCCCGGGACTGCACGGTCCACGTGGACGCCGCCGGGGACGCCTATTTCGTCTTCGCCTCCCGGGACAACGCGGACCTGCATATCTACCGGCTGACGGAGGACTATCTGAACGTGGACGAATGGGTGAAGTCCCTGTACTGCCACGAGTTCCGGGAGGCTCCCGCGCTGTTCGAGCGGGACGGGCGGACCTATATGGTGTCCTCCTACTGCACCGGATGGGCGCCCAATCAGGGCAAGTGGTGCTCGGCGGATTCCATCACGGGCCGCTGGGGACTGCTCCGGAACTTCGGCGACAGCACGACCTTCGGATCCCAGGCGGCCTTCGTGCGGAAGCAGGGGGACCGGTACTGGTACGTGGGCGACCGCTGGATGGGCGGCGGACCGAAGTACTTCGAGTCCACCTATGTGGCGCTGGAGATCCGCTTCGACGGAGAGGGAAATCCCTTCATCGAATACACCGACGAGCCGGAGCTGTTCAACGGGTGAGGGAAAAAAGGGATCCTTCCGTGAGGATCCCTTGTACCCGCGCTGAGGTCTCCGCCGACTTCGCCGGTGAATCAGGAAGGAAACGCTTCGCGTTTCCGGATTTATGTCCCTGCGCGGGACGGGCGGCACAGGGGACACCAGCTCACGGCCACTGGGTTTGCTCGCAAACCCGGTCCCCTGTGCGGGTCCTCCTTGGCCCTATGACATAAGCTTACAGTTCGTCCTTGTATCAAGTCTGGACCGTACAACCCACGCTTCGCGGCGAAACATGGCGTCATCGATGGCGCGGGCCCGATTTGGAAGCTGGACAGTTGCGCCATCAAAACGCGCGTCCATTTACACGGCCGCGATGTGGAGAAGATAAAGCAGGGTGTTCAGCCTCGCGATTTCAAGTCAATGTGTGTACAGGAAAACGAAACATAAAGGTACGTTTTCCCGTCCGATACGCGCTTCGATCGTTATTTTCAAGGCTCCGGTGCGACTGCGTCGGTGCAGGAAACCAAAAAACTGCGTTTTGGGCGCAGTTTTTTGCATGTATCGGCTGACTTTACCAGGTTCACCGAAGTTGCGGAGCAACTCCGGGAGGACGCGAAGCGTTTCCTTCCTTCACCTCTCAGATCTCCGGGATCTCGATCTTCACCTCGCACTTTTCGCGGGCGGAGGTCAGCATGGCGTCCAGGATCGCCTGGTTGTAGATGATCTGGGAGGTGGGGATCGGAGCCGTGCCGCCCTTCTCCACCTGATCCACGAAGTCGCGGACCTTCATGAAGAAGATGTCGCCCCGGGTCTGCTCCAGGGACAGAGGCGTGGTCACGGGCTCGCCGCACTGGTCGTGCATGAGGTAAAGCCCCGCAATGTCGCCGCTGATGATGGAGCCCCACAGCGGATTCGGCGACGGCGCGGTGGCCTTGAGCCCTGCGTCCGTGCCCAGGATGATGAAGTCGGAGCAGATGTCCATGTGCATGGCCCACGCCATCCGGTAGTCCAGGATGATGTCCCCCTCCAGCCGGATGAAGGCGGCGGAGAAGTCGTCCACGGAGAAGCGGTCCGCCTCGGGGTAGTACTTCGGGTTCTTCCCGAAGAAGTCCGAGGTGTAGGCGGAGACGGACAGGGGCTTCGGATAACCGATGGAGTTCAGGGACAGATCCAGAGAATAGCACCCCAGGTCGCCGATAGCCCCGAACACCGCCTTGTCCTTGTCGATGAAGGTGCTGCCCGGAATGCCGCGCCGCCGGGATCCGCCGATCTGCACGTAGTAGATCTTGCCGAGCTCCCCGGATTCCACGATGCGCTTGATCTTTCTGCAGTTGTTGTTGTAGCGGGGCTGGAACCCGACGGTCAGGATCTTTCCGCTTTTTTTTCTCCGCCCGCATGATGTCGATGCCCTCGGCCAGGGTCACGCACATGGGCTTCTCCAGCAGGACGTGCTTGCCGGATTCCAGCGCGGCGATGGCGCAGACCGCGTGCTGTCCGTTGTAGGTGCAGACCGACACCGCGTCGATGTCGTCCCGTTTGCAGAGCTCCTCGTGGGTCTCGTAGGCGGCGGCGTCCGTCCAGCCGAACTCGTCCAGGAATTTTCTCGCCTTCCCGGGGATGATGTCCGCCCCGGCCACCACCTCCACGTCGGGCATCTGTCTGTAGGAATTCGCGTGGGCGTGGGCGATGCCGCCGGTGCCGATAATGCCGATTCTCAGTTTGTCTGCCATATGAACCTCCCGGATTCCGGATGGATTTTTTCGCCCTCATTGTAGCATCCGGAAAGAAAAAAGTCAAGCGGGGACGCGGATTTGTGCAGAAAAGCGAAACGCTCTTGTCATTCCCCGGAAAGTATGGTACAATGAACGCGGTTCATCGCGCGCGGGAAGGGAGGGGACGCCATGGGAGCCCGCGAGAAGCTCTTCGGATGGAAGGATCCCTACGACACGGAGGGGACGGAGGAGGTGTTCACCGCCGCCATGCGGGAGAACGCCGCCTATTCCTACGCCCACTGTCCGGAATACCGGGCGGTCCTGGACGATCAGGGCTTCTCCCCGGAGGATCTCAGGACGACGGAGGATCTGGCGCGCCTGCCTTTTCTGCCCACCGCCTTTCTGAAGGCGCATCATCTTTTCGCCATGCCGCGTTCCCGGATGCTGATCCGGGCCTCCTCCTCCGGAACGAGCGGAGCGGGCCGCAGTGAAATCGGGCTGGAGCCGGGTGCTCTGGCGGCGGGAGCCCGGATGGTCGTAAAGATTGCCTCTCCCCGGCATATCCTCTCCGCCATGCCCTGTCATTACGTGATTTTCGGCTATCCTCCCCGGGGAACCTCGACGGCCGCCGCGAAAACCGCCTTCGGATACACCTTCCTCGCTCCCGCCCTCAGCCGGACCTACGCCATGAGGAAAACGGAGGGCGGATACGTCCCCGATCTGAACGGAGCGGTCCGGGCCCTTGTGCGGCTGGGGAAATCTCCCTTTCCCACCCGGCTCATGGGCTTCCCTTCCTATACTTACTTTGCGCTGAAGCGCATGGAGGAGCGGGGCTTGTCCGTCCGGCTTCCCGCGGGATCCTCCGTCATGCTGGGAGGCGGATGGAAGCAGCACTGGCGGGAGCGGCCGGAAAAGGGGGAGCTGTACGCCCTGATCCGCCGGACCCTCGGCATCCCGGAGGAGGCGGTCATGGAGAGCTACGGCGCGGCGGAGCATCCCATCCTCTACTGCGACTGTCCCGCCCACCGCTTCCACGTCCCCGTCTATTCCCGGGTCATCATCCGGGATCCGTGGACCCTCGAGCCCCTGCCCATGGGGAAGATCGGGCTGGTCAACCTCCTGACCCCCATGATCTTCGCCACCCCGGTGCTCAGCGTGCTGACGGACGACCTGGGAATCCTGCATCCGGGCGGGGACTGTACCTGCGGCAAAAAATCCCCCTGGCTGGAGATCATCGGCCGGGCGGGCATGGAGGAGATCCGGACCTGCGCCGCCGGAGCGGAAGCGCTGCTGGCCGGAATGCGGGAGGAAGGAGCCGGAACATGATCTTTGCAAAATCGAGACGCTGGCCCTCCTCCCGGCAGGACGAGTTCCTCTCCGGGCTCGAGGCGTACATCAACCGGATCCGCTCGGAAAAGACCCTGGACCGGGAACGGGTGATCCGGGCGCTGGATTCCCTCGGAAGGCGCATCGCCGCCGGAGAGTTCGACAAACGGATCGCCTCCCTGGCCGCAGGTGAGAAGGCCGAACGTTATAAGGCCATGGCGGCGCGCTCCCTGAGCCGGGCGTACGTCGAGGACCGGATCCGCCGGGAGCTGTCCGCGCCGGAGGAGGAAAACGGCCCCGTCCGCACGGAATGGCAGCCGCTGGGCACCCTGTTCCACATTGCTGCCGGGAACATGGACGGACTTCCCGCCCTCAGCGCCGCCGAAGGACTGGTGACGGGGAATTTCAACATCCTGAAGCTCCCCCAGGCGGACGACGGCCTGACCGTGGAGATCCTGTCCGCCCTCTGCGACGAGGAGCCGGACATCGGTGATTTCGTAGCGGTGTTCGACACGCCCTCCTCCGATACCGCCGCCATGCTGAAAATGGCCGCTCTGGCGGACGGGATCGTCTTCTGGGGAGGCGAGGAGGCGGAGCGCGCGGTCCGGACCATGGCTCCCCCCGGCGTCAAGCTCATCGAATGGGGCCACCGGCTGGGCTTCGCCTATGTGTCCGGCAATTGGAGGGAGGACGGATTCCGGGAGGAGCTCGAGGGGCTGGCGGAGCATATCGCCGTCACGGGCCAGCTGCTCTGCTCCTCCGCCCAGGTGGTGTATCTGAACACCGCCTCCATGGAAGAAGCGGAGGACTTCGCCGCGTACTTCCTCCCCCTGCTGGAGAAGGCCTCCGCCCGCCATCCCGCGTCGGATATGGGGGAGGCGGCCGTCCGTTCGATCCGAGCCCGGGTGGGACGGCTGGAGGCCGCGGTCCGGAGAGCGGAGAAGGATCCCGATTCCGGCGGCGTTTCTGACAGGGTCCGGCTGGACGGTGCGGGATGCTCCGTGACGGTCTGCAGGGATTCCCTGCCGGAGCTCTCCCCTCTCTACGGGAGTGTCCTGGTGAAGCGGCTTCCCGAGCGGCAGCTTCTGCCCGTTCTGCGGCGGTCGGCGGGGAAGCTCCAGACGGCGGGCCTCGTCTGTCCTCTCTGTGACAGGGAGAGGCTGACGGAGCTTCTGATCCGCGCCGGGCTGAACCGCGTCACAAGAGCCGCCCACATGTCGGACGTCTTTCCCGGCGAAGCTCACGACGGGGAATATCCCCTGCGCCGCTATGTCCGCGCCGTGAACGTGGAGCGGATCCGCCCCTCCGACGGCCGCGTCTGATCGCCCATTCCGCAGTCTCTGCCTGAAAATGCAGGGCAGACCTGTGTTTCCGCAATAAAGGAGAATTTGACCCATGAAAATCTGTCTGATTCAGCCTCCCTACTCCCTGTCCGCCGAAAAAGGCGCGGACTGCTTCCGGAAGGAGATGGACATGCTCCGCTCCGTCGGTGTGCCCGGTTCCGAGGTTCCCGCCGCCGATGTGATCGTCCTGCCCGAATACAGCGGCGTGCTCTTCGCCGAGCGGGACCGGGACGAGATGCTCCGCGCCCACGAGGAGACCTTCCCCGTCCTGCTTGAGGCCGCGCGGGAGGCCGCTCTCCGATGCGGAGCCATGGTGTTCTTCAACGCCCCGGACTTTTCCGACTCCCCCGCCGGACGGAACACCACCTTCATGATGGACCGGACCGGGAAAATCGCCGGGAAATACGCCAAGCGCCACCTGCCCCCGCTGGAGCGGGAGAAGCTGGGCCTCGATCCCTCCCTGACCGACCGGGCGGATCCCCCCGTGATTCTTGAGGCCGACGGGGTGCGGTATGCGTTCCTCACTTGCTACGACTTCTACTTCTACGAAGCCTTCCCCATGATCGCCCGGGCGCGTCCCGACGTGATCATCGGCCCGTCCCTCCAGCGCAGCGACCGGCACGCCGCCTCGGAGCTCATGTGCCGCCACCTGGCCTACAGCACGAACGCCTACGTGCTCCGGTGCTCGGTCAGCATGGCGGGTGAGGACGGCGTTTCCCCGGACGTCTGCGGCGCGTCCATGGCGGTCTCTCCCTCCGGGGACGTGCTGGCCTCCCTCGGCGGAGAGGTGGGATTCGTGACGGCGGAATTCGATCCCCATGAGAAATACTTCAAGCCCGCCGGCTTCGGACGCGCGCCCGCCGCCCACTGGGAATACACGGAATACGGGCGGAATCCGCGGCAGTACCGTTCGGCAGGTCCCTCCGTCGTGCCCACCGACGAGCGGATGCCCTATCCCCGGATGTGCGCCCACCGGGGCTTCAACACCGTCGCGCCGGAGAACTCCATGCCCGCCTTCGGAGCCGCCGTGGCCATGGGGGCGGAGGAGATCGAGTTCGATTTGTGGGAGACGGCGGACCATGAGATCGTCTCCATCCACGACGCCAATCTGGACCGGGTCTCCACGGGCACGGGCCATGTCTGGGACCACACTCTGGAGGAGCTTCGGACCTATGATTTCGGCGTCAAGACCGGCCCGGCCTACGAGGGCATGACCATCCTCACCCTGGGGGAGATCCTCGAGAAGCTGGCCTGCCACACGGTCATGAACGTCCACGTCAAGTCCCGGGACGACGTGAATCCCCTGCCCGAGGACTATCTTAAAAAAATGATCACCCTGATCCGGCGGTACGACGCGGAAAAGCACTGCTACTTCATGAGCGGCAATCCCGCCCTGCTGAAGCAGCTCCGCCGTCTGGCCCCGGAGATTCCCTGCTGCGCCGGCGCGGACGGGGATGTTCACGGGGATCTGGTACAGAAGGCCCTGGACTGTGACTGCGCGAAGATCCAGCTCTTCTCCCCCTACTTCCCCCACAATCCGCCGGAATACGTGCAGGAGCAGATCGACAGGGCGCACGCAAACGGCATCCGGGTGAACCTCTTCTACTCGGATGACCGGGACGAGGCGGCGCGGTATCTGGCCATGGGCGTGGATACCATCCTCACCAACGACTACAACCGGGTCTCGAAGGCCCTTGAATGACCGGAGCAGACGCGGGAAAAGCCCGGATCCGCGGCTTGTCCGGGAAAGGATGAAGGCCGGATTAAGGTTTCGGGAAAGTGAGATGAAATCGACAGCGTTCCCCTTGCAGGACGCTGTCGGTTTTGTTATGATGGGAGCATCCCCCGCCGATGAACTGTCCGGACGCCGGGAACTGTCCGGACGCCGGACTGTCTGACGCGGACCACGCACACGGAGGCTCCCGGATGGACACGCTGCGCTTCTTTCTCTCCTATGCCTCATCGAGGCTTCTTCTCCCGGCCGCCCTGCTTCTGCCGGTGTTCCTTCTGCTCCGTCCCCGTATTCCGGGAGGATGGGGCAGGACCTCGGCGTATTACGGACTGGCTCTGTATCTCTCGGCGGTGTGGATCGTCTGCGGACTGCCCGACTGCCGGAACGCCTGCTTCGAACCGCGGCTGAATCTCGTTCCCTTCGTCCGCATGTGGGCATCCCCGGCGGAGGCGGCGCTGAACATCCTGCTGTTTGTGCCCTACGGATTCGTCCTGCCCCTTCTGTGGAAAAAGTTCCGGGACGGGCGAAAAATGCTTGCGGCGGGGTTTTTCCTCTCCCTCTTCATCGAGCTGGCGGAGCTGTTCTCCGGCGTCACCGATGCGGACGATCTGATCCTCAACACCCTGGGCGCGTGGATCGGGTATCTTTTGGCCTGCGTCCTGCTCCTCGGCAGCCGGAGGGCGTCGGATGCCATGCCCGGGGACGGCGGGGCGGCGGACCGGTGGGCGGTATACGGGGCGGTGTTCCTCGTCATGTTCTTCCTCTCGCCCCTGATCGGACCGCTCCTTCCCGGTGGAATCCGGAGCTGACGGTTTTCAGAATAACATAATGAGGAAAAATCCCGGGGAGGACGGGGAAGGGGACCGGTTTTAATATTAAAGACGGTTTAATATTTCACTTATATTACACCTCCCGCAAGACTATTGCAAAAATTTTTTTCCTGTGGTATTATTTACGCACGGGACGAAGGGGCGAACTGGCGCGTCTTTGTCCTCAACAAACCATCTTCATTATAAGGAGTAAGAAGGATGAAGAAAATTCTTTCTCTCGTTCTTGCCCTCCTGATGAGCGCTTCTGCTGCCTCCTTCGTGGGCGCCGCTGAAGAGGCTGCCATCGCTGAAGATACCGCCGTTGCGGAAGCTCCCGCTGCTGCTGCTGAGACCTCTCAGTATGACGAAGCGATCGCTTTCCTCCACAACTACGGCATCTACAAGGGCAAGTCCGCCACGGACCTGGCCGCCGCTGATCCGATCGAACGGTATCAGATGGCCCTGTTCGTGGCCCGTATCTCTACCGGCTGGGTAGACGACGCCAAGTGGGCTGTCGCCGACCAGTGGTATGACAGAGATCACGACACCTCCGGTTTCGACGATCTCGAAGGCACCCCCGCCACCAACTACCTCGGCGCTCTGTCCTATGCTTCTCAGAAGGGCATCATCGAAGGTTATGGCAACAAGAAGTTCGGCCCGACTGATGGCATCACCTATCAGAACGCGCTGACCATGATCGTCCGTACCCTGGGTTACACCAACCTGGCTTGGCCCTGGGGCTACATCGAGAAGGCTGTTACCCTCGGTCTGACCGTCGGTATCCCCTCCTCTGTCAAGTACACCGACGAGCTGAACCGCGGCGAAGTCGCTCAGCTCATCTACAACGCCCTGTTCATCCCCACGAAGGAAGGCGACACTCTTGCCGCTCGTAACTTCAACGGCGAACTCGGCTGGGAAACCATCATCGTCACCGTTGCCGGCCGCGGCCGTTACATCGTTGACGAGAGCATTAAGGAAGGCACCTTCCCCTCTGATGCTGGCAACAAGATCGGCTTCAACGTTGTTAAGGAAGACGGCACACTCGATGCCACCACCTACTACGTGAAGAACGACGACACCGTTTCCTTCCACTTCGAACAGCACGAAGAGCGTTACCTCGGTTACGCTTACAAGGCTCTGTTCACCAAGGATGAGAACTCCGAGTATGTGACTCTCATCAACCTGAAGCCCCTGCAGGAAAATGTTGTTTGGAACTTCGGTCTGCCCACCAAGGGTGAAGACGGCAAGTATCCGATCGACACCTTCCTCGCCGGCAAGACCCTCGTTTCCAAGTTCTCCAAGAACACTTTCAGCGAGGTCAATATCGCCGCTATGAAACTCCTCGGCCAAGGAATGAAGAAACTGATCCTCGACCTGAGGGACAATTCCGGAGGCTATTTTGACCAGGCCCTCCTTCTGAGCGACATGTTCCTCGAGAAAGGGGATGAGATTGTGTACATGCAGGGCTTGCACCGGGCGAAAGACGAGTACAAAGCCGACGGGAAGGGCATCCTCAAGAATGTCGCCCTATCCGTTCTCATCAACGAGTCCAGCGCATCCTCAAGTGAGATATTCGCTGGAGCGATCCAGGACAACGACAGAGGAACCATTATCGGAAGACGATCCT
>CACYWX010000004.1 GCA_902778205.1 uncultured Ruminococcus sp.
TGTAAGGAGGGCCGCGGCATGAAAAAAGTCATCGGCAATATCTTCGTCGGACTCATGTACTTCGTTCTGTACCTGCCCCTCCTCATCATGGTGGTCTTCTCCTTCAACTCCGGAAGAAGCACCTCCGTCTTCAAAGGCTTTTCCTTCAAATGGTACGCGGAGCTGTTCACCAACTCCTCGGACATCGGGATCCCGGTGCGGAACACCCTCTTCCTGGCCGTCCTGTCCGCGGTGATCGCCACGGTGATCGGGACCGCCGCCGCCGTGTACATCTACTACGTGAAGAACAAGGCGTGGAAGAACGCCCTGAACACCGTCACCAACATCCCCATGATGAACCCCGACATCGTGACGGGCGTCTCCCTGATGCTGCTCTTCGTCTTCGTGGGACGGCTGGCCGGCGCGCTCAACTCCCTGAACTTCTTCACCCTGCTGATCGCGCACATCACCTTCAATATCCCCTACGTCATCCTCAACGTCCTGCCGAAGCTGAACCAGACGGACCCCCATCTGTCCGAGGCGGCGCAGGATCTGGGCTCCACTCCCACCCAGGCGTTCTTCCGGGTGGTGCTCCCTTCCATCATGTCCGGGGTGACCTCCGGTTTCATGATGGCCTTCACCCTGTCGCTGGACGACTTCGTCATCAGCTACTACACCACGGGCACGGATTTCCAGACCCTGCCCCTGTACGTCTTCAACATGGTGAAGAAGCCCGTAAAGCCCAACATCTACGCCCTCTACAGCATCATCTTCCTCCTTGTCCTGGCCGTCCTGCTCTTCACCAACATCTCCGGCATGAAGGAGAAGAAGGAGAAATAATAAAAAACGTATCGTGTGAACGCGCGATCATTACAGATCATTATAAAAACAGGAGAAATACGAACTTGAAAAGATTTGCTTCCATCCTTCTGGCCGTTCTCATGGCCGCCGTCCCCCTGACCGCGTCCTCCTGCGGGGGCAGCAACACCTCCATCAGCTCCCCCCGGGCGGAGTACACGAAGGAATACGCCGGCACCACCCTCAACGTGTTCAACTGGGGCGAGTACATCTCCGACGGCTCCGAGGGCTCCCTCAACGTCAACAAGGCCTTCGAGTCCCTGACCGGCATCCACGTGAACTACAGCACCTTCGACTCCAACGAATCCATGTACGCCAAGCTAAGCTCCGGCGCGGTGTCCTACGACATCGTCATCCCCTCCGACTACATGATCGAGCGGATGATCAAGGAGGACATGCTCCAGCCCC
This sequence comes from uncultured Ruminococcus sp., assembly GCA_902778205.1. GTDB lineage: Bacteria > Bacillota > Clostridia > Oscillospirales > CAG-272 > UMGS1696. Next base: position 1,246 of record CACYWX010000004.1, read on the forward strand.
TGGATTACGCGAAGCTGACCAACTACGACCTCATCGACGGGCAGTACAAGAACCTGTTCTACGATCCCGACAACGCCTACAGCGTTCCCTACAACGTGGGACTGGTGGGCCTGATCTACAACACCACCATGGTGGAGGGCACCCCGGACAGCTGGGAGATCATGTGGGACGAGAAGTACGCGGACAACATCCTGACCTTCGACAATCCCCGCGACGCATTCGGCATCGCTCAGTTCCTCGTGGGCGTGGACGTGAACTCCGAGGACAAGGCCGACTGGGACAAGGCCGCGGAGAAGCTGAAGGAGCAGAACAAGGTGCTCCAGGGCCGGGTCATGGACCAGGTCTTTGCCAAGATGGAGGGCGGAAACGCGGCCATCGCCCCGTACTACGCCGGCGACTTCCTGACCATGCAGGGCAACAACCCCGATCTGGCCTTCGTCTATCCGAAGGAGGGCACCAACATCTTCGTGGATGCGGTGTGCGTGCCGAAGAACGCGGCCAACTACGAGGCGGCCATGCTGTACATCAACTTCCTCCTGGAACCCGAGGTGGCGCTCGCCAATGCGGAGTTCATCTGCTACGCCAGCCCCAACACCGCCGTGGTGAACGATCCCGAGTACGAGTACTACGGAGAGGAGATCCTCTATCCCGATCCGGACAACCTGCCTCCCACCGAGTACTTCCACGACATCGACCCCGAGATCCGCAGCTACTACGAGAAGCTGTGGGAGGGAATTTTACTGGCGGACTGAAGCCGGACGATCCCGGAGCCCTGACAGAAAAGATAAGCCTGACAAACCCTTCGGGCGGGGGAATACCCCTGCCGGGTGAAGGATGCGCCGGGCTTGTTTTTTTGCGGGGCGGTATCGCGCCGCCTGTGACAGATTCGGATACGCTGCAGAACGGCGCAAAAAAGAAGAGAGCCGAAGCTCCCTCCTTTATTTATAACCGCTGTGCGGGATCACATGATCTTCCGGTACAGCTCCTTCAGCTCTTCCACGTTCGTGTCGCGGGGATTGCCGGGGCGGCAGGCGTCCGCGTAGGCGTCGGCGGCCAGCTGGTCCAGATCCTCCTCGCGGATCCGGTCGTTCTTCGCGGGGATGCCCACGTCGGCGGACAGCTGCTTCACAGCCTCAACAGCCGCCTTCCGGTATTCCTCCTGAGTCATGGAGTCCACGCCTTCCACGCCCATGACCCGGGCGATCTCCCGGTACTTCTCGCCGGTGCATTCCTGGTTGTACTCCATGACGATGGGGAGCATCATGGCGCAGGCCACGCCGTGAGGCGTATCATAGTGGGCGCCGAGGGTGTGGGCGATGGAGTGGGCGATGCCGAGCCCCACGTTGGAGAAGCCCATGCCGGCCACGTACTGGGCCAGAGCCATGCCCTCCCGGTCCTCGGGGATGTTCTGCACCGCGCCGCGCAGATGCTTCGCGATGAGACGGATGGCCTCCAGATGGAACATGTCGGTCATTTCCCAGGCGGCCTTGGTGGTGTAGCCCTCGATGGCGTGGGTCAGGGCGTCCATGCCGGTGGAGGCGGTGAGGCCCTTCGGCATGGAGGACATCATGTCCGGATCCACCACGGCTACCTCGGGGATGTCGTGCTCGTCCACGCAGACGAACTTGCGCTCCTTTTCCACGTCGGTGATGACGTAGTTGATGGTGACCTCGGCGGCGGTGCCGGCGGTGGTGGGAACGGCCACGGTGGGGACCGCGTGGTTCTTTGTGGGAGCGACGCCCTCCAGGGAGCGGACGTCCTCGAATTCGGGGTTGGTGATGATGATGCCGATGGCCTTGGCGGTGTCCATGGAGGAGCCGCCGCCGATGGCGATGATGGAGTCCGCACAGCAGGCTTTGAACGCCGCGACGCCGTCCTTCACGTTCTCGATGGTGGGGTTCGGCTTGATTCCGGAATAGACGGTATAGGCGATCTTCGCCTCGTCCAGCAGGTCGGTGACCTTGGCGGTGACGCCGAACTTCACAAGGTCCGGGTCGGAGCAGACAAAGATGTGCTTCCATCCGCGGGCAGCGGCCAGGGCGGGGATTTCCTTGATCGCGCCTTTGCCGTGATAGGATACGGGGTTGAGAATGATGCGGTCAGCCATAATGAAATGCCTCCGGTTGTATGATATTTGGTACGGTGCTATTATACCCGCCGGATGTGACGGGAGTATGGTCAGGATTTGGCGAAGATATGAATTCCGCCGGAACAGCCGATCCGGAGGGGATGACCGGCGCGGGAATCACCCCCAATCTTTGGGTACTTTGTGAACGGTCTGGCACGGAACCGACCGATTTGTTCATCCTTTGTTTACAAATTGGGCTCGGGATTGAGCTTGACATGCCGCCTGATTTGCGTATAATAATGTTATCCTGACAGTATAATAATTCTAAAATGTACGTATTTTCGGAATGTCGGGAAATGGCGGATCGATCGGAATCCGCCTTGTTAAAAGGGCATAAAGAATACAGAAAAAACAGCTTTATTTTTTGTATTTATCGCTGTGACCGCAGTGTATAAATAAAATTTATCACAGGAGGAACCAGTATGAGTAAAGGCTGGAAGAAGTTTGCTTCTCTTCTGCTTGCCGCCGTTATGACGCTCGGCCCGACTGCTTCTGCGTTCGCTCAGGGACCCCACGCGGGACCGGCGACCGACGAAGAGCGGCTCGCGTATGCGAAGGCCCGCGAAGAAAGCAGACTCGAGTACCTCAATACGGACGAGATGGATATCCGCCGTTCGGACGAGGTCGACAGTGCGGACTTTGAGGCCAAAGCCGAAGAGCCGCTTTACTCAGCGGACGACATCGTCCGTGTTTCCATCGTGCTGGACAAGCCCGCAACGCTTTCTCAGGGGTTTGAGACTGCGAACCTTGCGGCCAACGCCGGCGCGATGTCCTACCGCGGATCCCTGAGAGCCGACCAGGCTTCAGTGACCGCCGCCATCGAAAAGACCCTTGACAGACAGATCGACGTCAAGTGGAACCTTACCCTGGCCGTCAACATTATTTCTGCGAACGTGTTCTACGGCGATATTCCCGCCATCGAATCCGTCTCCGGAGTCAAGACGGTTGAGATCGAAAACCGCTATGAGCCCGACCGCGCGGAGGTCAACACCGCCGTCACGTCCGGTTCCATGACCGGCGCTTCCAATGCCTGGTCCTCCGGCTATACCGGCGCGGGCTCCAGAATCGCCATCGTCGATACCGGTACCTCTCAGGACCACATGGCCTTCGATCCCGACGCCCTTGAGTATTCCTACGAGCAGAACGCCAAGGCGGCGGGCCTGTCCGTGAACGAGTACAAGGCCGGCCTGAACCTCCTCGACGTGAAGGGCATCGAGGCCCTCCTTCCCCAGCTGAACGCCAACAACACCGCGGCGAAGCATGACCTGCCCGCCTCCGCGGAGCTGTACAAGAACGAGAAGATCCCGTTCGCGTTCAACTACATCGACGGCAACACCGTCACCGACCATGAAAGCGATACCCAGGGCGGCCACGGCTCCCATGTTTCCGGTATCGCCGCGGCCAACCGCTACGTGGAGCAGAACGGCTCCTTCGTGGACGCCGCTTCCACCGTCGGCGCGGTCGGCATGGCTCCCGACGCTCAGATCCTCACCATGAAGGTGTTCGGTGCGGGCGGCGGCGCTTATGACTCCGACTATATGGCCGCCATCGAGGACGCCATTATCCTCGGCGCCGATTCCGTGAACCTGTCCCTCGGTTCCGCCAACCCTGGCTTCTCCTTCGCCGGAACCTATCAGGAAGTCATGGACAGCCTCGTCTCCAGCGGTACGGTTGCCGCCATGTCCGCGGGCAACTCCTACGCCTGGGACGACAACCTCGAGTATACCGACGGCATCTATGACACCGACACGAACCTCCACACCGGCGGTTCTCCCGGAACGTTCATCAACACCATCGGTGTTGCTTCCGCGAACAACATCGGCGCCATCGGCATGCCCATCATCTTCGACGGCACCGTCCCGGCCTTCTACACGGAGACCGACTACAGCCAGCCGAAGATCAGCTCCGTCGCGGGCACCTACGACTATGTCTATATCGACTGCGCGGGCGAGACGGCTGACTATGAGGCCGTCAACGCCGAGCTGCCGCTCGAGGGCAAGGTCGTGGTTGTCAACCGCGGCGCCATCAGCTTCTATGTCAAGGGCAACAACCTGGTTCCCTATAAACCCGCTGCTCTTGTCATCGCCAACAACCAGGACGGCACCCTCAACATGAACCTTGAGGGCTTCATCGGCAATTTCCCGATGGTCTGCATGACCCTCGCCGACGCCAACAGCGTCAAGGCGGGCGCCGCGAAGCAGACGATCGGCGGCTACGACGTCTATACCGGCAAGATCGAGATTACGGACAGCATTTCCTCCGCCGAGACTACGGCCCGCGAGGATGCCACCATGAGCGACTTCAGCTCCTGGGGCGTGCCCGGATCCCTGCTCATGAAGCCTGAGATCACTGCCCCCGGCGGAAACATCTGGTCCGTGGACGGCCCCAACAAAGAGGGCGGCACTCCCGGCGGCGGCAACGATCTGTACACCATCATGAGCGGTACCTCCATGGCGGCTCCGCACATCGCGGGTCTCTCCGCCGTGATGGGTCAGTACATCCGTGAGAACGACCTTGTTGAGGCTGCGAAGACGGCCTCCGGCAAGGAGCTCACCCAGCGCAACCTGATCCTCAGCCTGATGATGTCCACCGCTACCCCCATGAAGAACAACGGTCTGTATCTGCCCGTGGTTCAGGTGGGCTCCGGTCTGGTTGACATCGCCGCGGCGACCTCCGCCAAGTCCTTCATCCTCATGAACGACGACGCGACGATCTCCGCTGCGGACGGCAAGGTCAAGGTCGAGCTCGGTCAGGATGCGGCCCGCGAAGGCAAGTACGAGTACTCCTTCACGGTCAACAACCTCACCGACGAGATCCTCACCTATACCTTCGACACCGACATCTTCACCCAGGACACCGCGGAAGGCTACCTCCTCCACGAGACGAAGGAAGTCCCCGCCACTGTCACCTACGACTTCCCGCAGAGCACCAACGACGTGGATAAGGACGGCGACGTCGATTTTGACGACGTGCAGGCCATCCTCGACGTGGTGACCGGTCTGAAGTCCGAAGCCGACGTCGACGCCGAGGCTGCCGATGTGGACGGCGACGGCTCCATCACCTCTCTGGACGCCCAGCTTCTGCTGGCTTACGTGACCAAGTACGGTCCCTCCAAGATCGACGGCGAAACCCTCAGCGTTCCCGCCAACGGCTCCGTCGAGGTCAAGGTGTCCATCACCCTGGACGACGTGTCCGCTCTGGACCGTGACGGCGGCGCCTTCATCGAGGGCTATACCTACGTCACGCCCGCCTCTGCCACCGCGGAAGGCGCCATCGAAGACGCTGAGCACTCCATCCCGATCCTCGGCTACTACGGCAGCTGGACCGACGCGTCCATGTTCGACCACAACGAGGACTACGACGGACTGCCCTCCTACTTCGGTCTGGACAACAACGCCGCCGTTGTGTACAAGCTCAACGGCAGAACCTACACCGCCATGGGCGGCAACCCGTACTCCAATTATGTAGGAGAGGATCCGAAGGCTGAAGAGCGCGCTGCCATTTCCGGCGCCGCCAACTTCACCTCCGCCGCTTACCTCCCGATCCGCGACGCGGCAAACGTGTTCGCCATGTTCATGGATGAAGACGGCAGCGTCATCTCCTCCAAGAGCGTCGGCACCAACGTGATCCAGGCCTACTACTACGTCAACGGCGCGGTCTGGAGAAACAACACCACCCTGAACGCTCCCCTCAACACCGCCATCTCCTCCCTGGGCGTGAGCGACGGCGAGAAGTTCCAGGCCGGCCTGCTGGCTGTTCCTGAGTACTACGCTCTGATGCTCAATCCTCAGGCGAAGGCCGGTCAGATCTCCGCCGACGAAGCCGCCAAGCTGTTCGCGGAAGGCGAAATCGGCAAGGGCGCGTTCCTGGGCTCCACCTTCACCGTGGACTCCCAGAAGCCCGTGATCAAGTCCGCGGAGCTTTCCAAGGACTTCGAGCAGATCACCGTCGTCGTGCAGGACAACCTGTACGTGGCGTGCCTCGCTCTCACCGACGTGTCCGGCAAGACCTTCTATATCAGCCTTGTTCCGGAGCAGTCCGCCGAGAACGAAGAGATCACCTACACCTTCAAGCTCTCCGACATCGTGGACGATAACGGCGAGCCTCTCGACCTCGGCAACGGCGTGGCCGTTTTCGCGGGCGACTACGCGGGCAACTCCGAGGCCGTGTTCGTGCGTCTCGGCAGAGGTCCCGTCTACAGCACCGAGGACGTTTACGTCCTGACCGACACCATCGTGGAAGGTGAGGAGTACCTCATCGTCAACACGAAGGACGCCGGTACGGGCAGCGCCCTGACTGCTGTCAGCAACTACGACTCCACTACCGTCGCCCCCGTCACCATCAAGCTTATGGAGGACGGTACTCCGTACATCCAGACCGTCAATACGGCAAGCCTCTGGACGGCGATCGAGGACAATATGTTCGAGAGCTCGGAATTCGCGGGCGGCTACCTCGGATATTATTCCTCCGACAGAGTCGTCTGGACCTGGCCCTATGCCTTCCTCGGCGACGACTTCACCTATGACGCCGCGACGAGCCTTATGAAGGAGTACAAAGGCTACCTGACCTTTGACGCCGCTCAGAACGGCTTCATTTACAACATGTCCGGCGATCCCACTCCGGTGTACATCTACACCAAGGGCGACCTGACGGTTGAAATCGATCCCGACAACGCCAGCGAGATCACGGTCGATCCTGAAGAGGTCACCCTCTTCACCGTGGAAGGACTGGACACCGTTCAGATCCTGGCCGAGATCAGCCCCATCGTCCTGGCCGACAAGACCATCAACTGGTCTTCCGCCGACGAGGGTGTCGCCACCGTTGACCAGACCGGTCTGATCACCGCGGTTGCTCCCGGCGAAACCGTCGTGACCGCCGCTTCCAACCAGACTCCTTCCGTGACGGCCGAGGTCAAGGTCACGGTTGTGGACTCCAACTCCTTCGACGCCATCACCTACGCGCAGGCGACCATCGACGGCGAGCCCGAGTTCATCGGCATCGACCTCAACGACATGTCCGAGGTCTATCCGCTCTATGACGGCCAGACGGAGCTCAAGGGCGCCGGCCGCAGCGGAAACAAGATCTACGGCATCGACGTGGACGATGACTTCATCATCTACGACATCGCCGACGATTTCAGCGCCACCTCTCCCTTCGCCATGAATACCACCTACGGTATCCTGGACGCCACCGCCATCCCGAAGGCTGAGTATGTGGTCGATGAGAAGACCTACACGCTCGCCGAGGACGCCATCTACGCCGCTCCCGATTATCTGCTCCTGATGACGGAAGACGGCAGCCTGAGCGGCTGGAACTACTCCGGCCTGCGCGGCATCACCTTCGTCGGCCTCGATACCGACGAAGAGACGGGCGTCTCCTCCTACTACTATTACGGATTCAACGCGAACGGCGAAATCGAGATCCTCTTCCTCGAGGCTTCTCTTGCGGAAGACGGAACGGTTGACCTCTCGCTCAAGAACGGTACCCTCGGTGCCGTGACCGGCGCGGGCTTCAAGCTGAGCGACGATCCGTACGCCTACTCCCTGAACTACCTCGGGTTCAACACCTATGAGGAATTCGGCGACAACGGCCAGGAAGCCGTCCTTCTCGCAGACCGTACCAACAGCTCCCTGTGGTACATCGATCTGTACGAAGGCGAATACGACGAGAATTACAACGTGATCCCCGGCACGGAAAATCCCGACTATCTGAAGGCTCAGTTCGTCGGTGTGATTCCCGACGGCACGAACCTCGTCTGCCTGTTCAACAACGACATCGAATCCATCGATTCTCTGACCGGCAGCGACATCGCCGACAAGTACAATGCTTCCGCATCCGTTCTTGGCAGCGCCGCTTCCGTCAGCATGAGCAATGAAGGCGAAGCCGTTCAGATGATCAGCTCCGTGAACGTGAACAGCGATCCCGCTGTCAACAAGTCCGTGGGCGGCCTGAACTCCTTCTCCGGCAAGATCGAAGAGACTGCCGAGCCCGAAAAGGTCGGTCAGTCCCCGAAGACTGAATTCAACCTCGCCGAGGACCAGAACACCAAGAACGGCTACGCCATCGTGACCTACGATCCCGAAGCCCTCGAGTATCTGGAAACCACCAGCGAAGTTGCTTACTACTCTGTGAACGACACGGAAGACGGCACGATCAAATTCGCATATGCCAGCGTCGATGAGATCCCGGCGGGCGATTACCTTGCCACCATCCTCTTCAACGCGGGCTGCGAAGACGCGCCCGTCAAGATCGAGACCATCGAGAGAAACGAAGAGCTCGGACTTTCCGAGACCTCCAAGTCCGTCGTGAACGGTATCGGCCACGACTGGGGCGAACCCACTTACGAATGGTCCGAGGACAACCTCACCGTGACTGCGAAGGCTGTTTGCCAGAACAACAATGAGCATGTCGTGGAAGAGACTGTCGACACCACCTACGAAGTGGTCACTCCCGCCACCTGCGAAGAGGACGGCGAGGCCACCTTCACCGCGACCTTCGAGAACGAGCTGTTCGAGACCCAGACCAAGACCGACGTCCTGAAGGCCACCGGCCACAAGTGGGGCGAGCCCGTCTGGAACTGGGAGAAGACCGATGACGGTTACACCGCCACCGCCACCTTCACCTGCGAGAACGACCCGACTCATGTTGAAGAGGTCGAGGCTGACGTGACTTCCGAGACCACTCCCGCCAACGCCACCGAGCCCGGCAAGACCGTTTACACGGCCACCGTGACCAGTCCCGACGGCGAGACGACCTACGAGGACACCAAGGAAGACGTCATCCCCGCGACCGGCTACACCTACGGCGAACCCGAATGGACGTGGACCGAGAACGAGGACGGCACCGTGACCGCCGTGGCGACCTTCACCTCCAATGAAACCGAGCCCGAGCAGAGCATCATCGAGGTGAACGCCACCGTGACCTCCGAGACCACCGCCACCTGCGAAGAGGACGGCACGACCACCTACACCGGCACCGTCACCTTCAACGGTGAGGAATACGAGGACACCTACGAAGTCGAAACGCCCGCCACCGGCCATGACTGGGGCGATCCCGTCTGGAAGTGGAACGCCGACTTCACTGCCGCCACCGCCACCTTCACCTGCAAGAACGACGCTTCCCATGTGAAGACGATCAACGCTGAGATCACCGTCGCTTCCCAGAACGGCAAGACCGTTTACACGGCCACCGTGACCGGTCCCGACGGCAAGACCTACACCAACACCGTAAGCCTGCAGAATCCGACCGAGCCTGTGAAGCCCGAGCCGACCAAGCCCGATCCGACTCTGCCCTCGATCATTCCTCCGGCCACCGGCATCCTCGTTCCGATCCAGGACAACCGTCCCGGAAGAGAGCCCATCATCTCCATCCCGGGCCAGCCCGTGAAGGGGAACGGAACGCCCGCCATCCCGGCCGTGATCAACGATCTCCCGTTCTTTGACGTCAACCTCTCCGACAGCTTCTACGGCGACGTGAAGTATGTCTACGAGAACGGCATCATGAACGGCATCTCCGCCACTGAATTCGCTCCCAACTCCACGCTCACCAGAGCCATGGTCGTGACCATCCTCTACCGTGTCGAGGGTACTCCGGACGTTGAATTCAAGGGCACGTTCACCGACGTGGAAGCCGGCGAGTGGTACTCCGAGGCCGTTGAGTGGGCAGCCGCCAACGGTATCGTGAACGGCTACGGCAACGGCAAGTTCGGTCCTATGGACGCTGTGACGCTCGAGCAGCTGGCCGCGATCCTGAACCGCTATGCGGACTTCAAGGATTACGCAGTGGGCGAGGGCGCTGCCGTTACTGGCACCGTGTCCGACTGGGCCGTGGCTAACGTGAACTGGGCTGTCGCCAACGACATCCTGGCCTCCGTGGGCGACTACACCGTCCCGGCTCTCCGCTCCGAGGTTGCCACCGCCATCCACGCCTTCTGCGTGAACGTGGCGAAGTAATCTCTCAGAGATAAGCCGAACCGGCTGAACCAAAAACAGAGAAGGGGTCCCCAATTCCGGGGGCTCCTTCTTTTTGCTTGTATAAAATTAAAAAAGAGATTGAAATAATCAAAAACGGTTGCAAATTCCCCACAAATCTGGTATGATGAAGGTGCGGGAGGAGGATCGTCCCGGGCAGGCTTTGGTCCCCGGACACTTCCGTCTCCCCTTTGGGATGAGATCCGCATCATTTATCCGAAAGCGGAAGGAGTTTTTTCCATGAAAACCGGTTCCAACGGCAGGAAGTGGCTGATCCACGGTCTGGCGCTCCTGTTTCTGATCCTGGTGGCCGTGGGCATCGCGGTCAATCCGGGAGCGGCCTCCGACGAGAATTACGCGCCGGGCCTTTACGCCACCGTGTGGTCCCTGATGCCTCCCGTGGTGGCCATTACACTGGCCCTGGTGACCAAGGAGGTGTACAGCGCGCTGTTCGTGGGCATCGCCGTGGGCGCGTTCCTGTACGCCGGAGGAAACGGGGAGCTGGCCCTCAGAACCATGCTGTTCCACGAGGAGGGCGGCCTGGTGACGGGCATCACCGACTTCTCCCACGCCTCCATTCTGGTGTTCGTGACCCTGCTGGGCACGCTGGTGGTGCTGATGAACCGGTCCGGCGGCGCGGCGGCGTTCGGACGCTGGGCCAAAGCGAAGATCAAAACCCGGGTCGGCGCGGAGCTGGCCACGGTGTTCATGGGCATTCTGATCTTCGTGGACGACGGCTTCAACTGCATGACCGTGGGATCGGTGATGCGCCCCATTACGGACTCCCACAAGGTCTCCCGGGCCAAGCTGGCCTATCTGCTGGACGCCACGGCCGCGCCGGTCTGCATCATCGCGCCGATCTCCTGCTGGGCGGCGGCGGTGAGCTACGCGGTGCCTCCGGAGTACGACATCAACGGCTTCGCCATGTTCGTGCGGACGATCCCGTATAACTTCTACGCCCTGGGGACCCTGTTCATGCTGCTGTGCGTGACTCTGTGGAGGCTGGATTTCGGTCCCATGCGGATCCACGAGCAGAACGCCCTGAACGGGGACCTGTTCACCACCTCCGGCCGTCCCTACGACGAGGAGAAGAAGGACGAGGCGGCGGCGGACGGGCGGATCTCCAACCTGGTGATCCCGGTGGTGACGCTGATCGTCTGCTGCATCCTGGGCATGGGCTATACCGGAGGCCTGTTCTCCGGAGCCGGGATCCGGGACGCCTTTGCCGACGCGGATTCCGCCCGGGGCCTGGTGATGGGAACCCTCATCGCGACGCTGGTGACCTTCTGGCTGTACATGAGCCGGGGCGTCATGAGCTTCAAGGACTTCATGGAGTCCTTCGCGGCGGGCTTCCGGTCCATGTGCGCCCCCATGATCATCCTGATCCTGTCCTGGAACCTGTCCGGCATGACGGGGCTTCTGGGCGCGGCGTCCTTCATCCGGGGGATCATGGAGTCCTCCGCGGCGGAGCTGAGCATGTTCGTGCCCGCCATCGTCTTTATCGTGTCCGTGTTCCTGGCCTTCTCCACCGGCACCAGCTGGGGGACCTTCACCATCCTGATCCCCATCGTCTGCGCGGTGTTTCCGGCGGATTCCGAGATGCTGGTCATCGCCATCGCCGCCTGCCTGGCCGGAGCGGTCTGCGGGGACCACTGCTCTCCCATCTCCGACACCACCATCATGGCCTCGGCGGGAGCGCATTCCGACCACATCAACCACGTCACCACCCAGCTGCCCTACGCGCTGACGGTGGCGGCCGCCTCTGCGGTGGGCTACCTGCTGGCGGGCATCGTCGGCTACTATTCCGAAAACGCCCTGGCCGCCGTCGGTCTGCCCCTGACCATGGCCCTGGTCCTTTGCGCCGCGCTCCTGCTGAGAAGGAGAAAGGCGAAGGCGTAAGAAACGAGGAGAACGCGGGGGTACGCGGGGAGACGCGGGGGTACGCGGGGAGACGCGGCTTTTTCGGGAAAAAGCCTGGCAAAAAGCTTCATAAGGGATCAGGATACGGCTCCTGAATGAAGCACTGCCAGGCTTTTTTGTTTAGCGGGTGTGGGAAGGACGTTTATTCCTCATCCGTCCGCACTGTAAATTTCCACGACACGCAGGACTCTCCCGTCCCGCGTTCGGTGCCGGGAACGGATACGGCGCGGACAGCCGGACTGCCCGGGAGCGCGAAGGCGTCCGTCTCGGGATCCCATACCGCTCCGGTCCTGAGGGCCTCGAATTCTTCCCGGGCGGCATCCTCCCCGACGATGGCGCCGTACAGACGGAGCCATGCTTCGTTGGCGGCGTCGGAGGGGCTGTCTCCGGCAAATCCGGCCCGGGCTTCATCCCGGAGGGCGTTCATGACGTCGTCCAGGGATTTTGCGCCTCCCGATGCTCTCCGGATCGCGGCGTCGGCGTGGAGCAGATAGAACAGCCCCCGGCCGTAGGGGACCTTGGTGGTCTCGAGATCCGAGAGGAACGCCCGGCCGCATGCCTCGTTGGTCTCCCGTCGGCGGGGATTCTCGTAGTAATCGGCGGCCCGACGGTTCAGCTCCTCCGTCAGCTCCTCCGGGGACACGATCCCGGCCCGCCACGGGAGCAGGAGGGAATAGAACTCCGCCGCGCCCTCCACGTACCAGGTGCAGGTCCCGTAGGGCTCGTCCGGCAGATTGATCCAGTTGTGGACCATCTCGTGGGCGAAGAGGAATTTCAGGGAGGCGTCCAGCTGACCGTCCTCCCGATAGAGCCAGAGGTAGGCCCTGTTGTCCGCGGTGCCGCCGGGATGGACGCATTCGTTCCCGTGCCGGGTGAAGATGGAGTAGATCTCCCCCTCGTCGCGGAAGAACGCGCTCTCGTAAGTGAAGATCCGGGCGGCGTCCACGGCGGTTTCCAGCAGCTTCGGATTGCGGAACCAGTAATACCGGAAGGAGCCCACCCGCACGCAGTCGAGAGGCGATCCCGCGGTGTAGAAGGCAGAGATCAGGGTGTTCCCGTCGCCCTCCCGTTCGCTGTCTCCCTCGCCCCAGGTCCACGCTCCCGAGGCCCCGGACGGCATGGCGGAGAGGTCCCAGCGGAGGATATACCGGATGCTCCCCTCGGCGAAGAAGGCGGGCAGGAAGGTCATGCCGGAGCCCGTGACGCCGCCGGGTTCACTCCCCAGATCCAGTACCGGATTCCGCCCGGCGGGTGAGGGCAGGACGGTGTAGGTCAGGACCGCGCAGGACCGCTCCGGCGTGACCTCGGGCAGATAGACCCGCACCGTCCCCATGTCCTCCTCGCAGTCCTCGGTGCGGCAGGGGATCTCCGCTCCGTCGGGATCGGCAAGGCGGATGGGACCGTCGTCGGACAGGGCGGCAAAGGGCTTGTCGATGCTGCGGACCCGGATGCGGAAGAGGGGCTCCCCGGCCCGGATCGGCAGGGACAGCGTCATGCGGACGGCGGCGGCGGAGACGGTCTCCCCGTTCCAGCGGGGGGTGATGGTCAGGCGGACTTCGTTCATGGGGGACTCCTTGCGGTTCTGCGGAATGATCGGGATTATTGTAGCACGGGCGGGCCGGGATGTCAACGGGGCGGCCCCGGGGAAGGATCGGAAAATTTACGCGGCCGGGGTTTGATTTTGTGCGGGAATGTGGTATAATATCCTGTGAAAAAGGCGGCGCGAAGCCGTCGGGAACTCACGAAGAGGAGAGAGACCATGGAAATCAGAAATGCGGTGCCGGGAAAGAACGGGAACCGGTACGTTCCCTATGAGGAGCGCACGGGCAACGAGTCCATCGTGTACTTCACCCGGGAGCTGTCCCCGGAGGGGCTGGAGAAGATCTACGAGCAGGTGAACGGCACCATCTGCGGGAAGGTGGGCGTCAAGCTGCATACGGGCGAGCCCCACGGGCCCAACATCATCCCGTCCGCCTGGGTGAAGGCGTTCATGGCGAAGGAGCTCCCGGAGGGGACCATCGTGGAGACCAACACCTTCTACGAGGGCGACCGGTACACCACGGAGCAGCACCGGAAGACCCTGGAGATCAACGGCTGGACCTTCTGCCCCGTGGACATCATGGACGCGGAGGGCACGGCGGCGCTCCCCGTGAAGGGCGGCAAGTGGTTCGACGAGATGAGCGTCGGCAAGTCCATGCTGAACTACGACTCCCTCCTGATCCTGACCCACTTCAAGGGCCACACCATGGGCGGCTTCGGCGGCTCCAACAAGAACATCGGCATCGGCTGTGCGGACGGACGCATCGGCAAGAAGATGATCCACGAGAAGAACGGGAACCAGTGGGGCGTCGCCGAGGAGGAGCTGATGGAGAAGATCACGGAGTCCACCAAGGCCACCATCGATCATTTCGCCGGACATATCGCCTATATCAACGTCATGCGGAACATGTCCGTGTCCTGCGACTGCGAGGGCGTGGGCGCGGCTCCGGTGGTGACGCCCAACGTGGGGATTCTGGCCTCTCTGGACATTCTGGCGGCGGATCAGGCGTCCGTGGACATGATCCAGGCCATGACGGAGAAGGACCACCACGATCTCATCGAGCGCATCGCCACCCGCCACGGCTACCGCCAGCTCTCCTACATGAAGGAGCTGGGCATGGGCAACGACCGCTACGTGCTGATCGATCTGGACCACGACGGCCGCCGCATCACCCCCGGGGACGCCGTCGCCGAGGTGGTGCCCTTCGTGAGATAACGCGGGGGATACGCGGGGGAAGACGCGGCTTTCTTGCAAGAAAGCCTGGCAAAGAACTTTTAATAGCACTGGTGCAGCTTTCTCTCTGCGTGCAGCACGGGGTAACGTGTGGCGCAGAGAACAGAAAACCCGGCAAGACTTCATCGGGAACCGTTTCCGGTATTCCCGAAGTTCTTCGCCGGGCTTTCTTTATTTCAAGGATGTTTCAAGCACCGTCCCCAAACCCAGCGCTGCACGTTACCCCGTGCTGCATGTTGAGCGGCAGGCTGCACCAGTGCAGTTTTAAAGTCTTTTGCCAGGCTTTTCTTCAGAAAAGCCGCGTATCCCCTTAATCTTTAAGATTTGCTTCCCTTCACCATCACCGTCGCGCGCGAACGGAGCCTGTCGCCCTCCCACAGGAGCAGATCCACGGGACCGGGGACGAGGACCTCCTTCATATCCGGCGTCAGGGACAGCAGGGCGTCCCGGGTGAGGGAGAGGGTCACGGACTTCGATTCGCCGGGCTCCAGAAAGATCCTCTGAAAATCCTTCAGCTCCCGGAGCCGGGGGATCGTCGCGCCGCTGTGCCGCCGGATGAACAGCATGGGCACCGCGCTTCCGGGGACGGAGGAGGTGTTTTTGACGGTGAAGGTCAGCCCGATCGTCCCGTCGTCGGGGTTCACGGAGGTCAGGGGCTCCCGTCTGCCGGGGCGCGCCGCGTCGGAGTCCGGAACGGGGACCGCTTGTCCCGCGCAGGTGAGGACGGGATCGGCGAAATCGAATTCCGCGTAGCTCAGACCGTACCCGAAGGGATAATCGGGACCGGGACCCGCGCAGTCCGAATACCGCACGTCGTAGGAGGCGCGGCGGTTGTAGGCCGAGGGGATCTCGCCGGTGGTCCGCGGAATCGAGACGGAAAGCCGTCCCGAGGGATTGGTCAGGCCGAAGAGGATCTCCCCCGCCGCGGTGCCTGCCTCCGGTCCGGCGTAGAAGGCGCAGAGAGCCGCGTCGCAGAAGGGCGCGAAGGAGGAGGAGGCATAGGGACGCCCGGCGTTCAGAAGCACGATCAGAGGCCTGCCCTCGGATGCCTTCCGGACGGCGGAGAGAAGCTCCCTCTGCCACCCGGGCAGGGAGATGTCGGACACGTCCACGCCCTCGCCGCAGTCCGTGAGATTCCGGGTGTGACCGGCGTCCTCCGTGTGATGCACCGCGCCGTTGTCGTCGAAGACCATGCCGTGGAAGCGGGAGGAGGATCCGCCCAGAGTCACCACCACCGCCTCCGCCCGGGACGCCGTGTCCGCCGCGCCCGCGATGTACTCCGCCAGCCCCTCCTCATCCGAGGGCACCGGACCGCACCAGGGCAGGATTTCGCAGGACCCGCCGACCTTCTCCGAGGCCCGCCGGATCCCCTCCAGATAGGAGACGGAGGCGCCGGGCAACTGAGGCGGCGTATAGTCTCCCAGCTGGGTGTACACGTCGTCGGCAAAGGGTCCGATCACCGCCAGGGAGGAGAGGTCCGGGGACAGGGGCAGGACGCCCTCGTTCTTCAAGAGGACCATGGATTCCCGGGCCAGCAGAAGGGTCTCGGGGTACTCCGCAGAGGTGAAGCGCGCCGGCTCTCCCTCCTCCAGGAAGGGGTGCTCGAAGAGACCCCGGGCGAATTTCAGGGTCAGCACCCGGGTCACGGCCTCGTCGATCCGCTCCATGGACACCAGACCGCGCTCCGCGGCCTCCTCCAGAGCGGTGAAGCCCCGGTCCCACAGGCTGACGTCCACCCCGGCGTTCAGAGCCACCGCGCCCCGGGAAGCGAAGTCCGGGGAGGAGATCAGATCCAGCCGGTCCACCGCCACCCCGTCCGCCATGACGATGCCGTCGAAGCCGAATTCGTCCCGCAGAATGGTTTTCAGAAGCCGGGGATTGCCGTGGCAGGGGACGCCGTCGATCTCGTTGTAGGCCGCCATGACGCCCTTTACGCCCGCCTGAGCCGCCGCCTTCACGGAGGGCAGATGGATCTCCCTCAGCTCCCGTTCGCCGATACGGGCCGCCGACGCATTGACGCCTCCGGTGGTCTCGCCCTGAGCGGCGCAGTGCTTGGCGACGGCGTCCATGCCGCCCTCTCTCAGCCCCCGTACAGCGGACGCGGCCAGACGGGAGGCCAGCAGGGGATCCTCCGAATAGCACTCCTCGCTCCGTCCCCACCGGGGATCCCGGAGCATGTCCAGCATGGAGGTCAGGGCCAGATCCGCGTGAAGGGCCTTCATCTGCCGCCCCACCACGGAGAAGGCCCGCTCCGACAGCGCGGGATCGAAGGCGCATCCCATGGCCAGATTCACGGGGAGCAGGTATCCGCCCAGAGCCTGATGCCCGTGGGGACTCTCCTCGCACAGCAGGACCGGGATGCCGAAGCGGGATTTTTCCATGACGGTCCGCTGGACCTCGTTGAAGATGCGGGAGGCGGCGGAGCCCACCAGGCCGTTGGTAAAGTCCTTGGCCGACCAGGGATCCGCCCTGTACAGGCCGTACAGGAGGCCGAGGCCGCCCCAGCGGTCCACCTCCCGGATGAATTCGTCGGAGAGGGTGAAGCGGTCCCCGTCGCGGCGGTAGGCGTCGAAGCCGTGGAGCCGCTGATTGAGCTGACCCACCTTTTCGCAGAGGGTCATGCGGGAGACAAGGTCCCGGGCCCGTTCGGCGGGGGAGAGGGAGGGATTCTGATAGGGAAGCATAATGACTCCTTTTTTTGACGAGACAGCAAAATAAAATCGGTTTTCAAACGTGCAGCCGCCGGAGCTTTTGACAGGCTTAGGTTTCAGTTATCGGACACCAGTTCCGGCCAGCGTCTGTTTGTCGGCAGAGCAATCAAGAGTATGATTCCTTTAAAAAATCCCGTACCGGGGTGGGTACGGGATTTTTGGGGTGTCAGGGTTTCGGACGGGCTGTGTCGGTCCGTCCGGAATTCCGCATTACTGCCAGTTCAGAACGTTCATGGCGAACTGTCTCAGCAGGATCGCCAGCTCGTAGCGGAGCGCGTTTCCGGCGGGATCGATCCGGGTGGTGGAAACGAGGAAGCGCTGCTGCTGCGCGTACTTGGCCGCGGCGACTGCGCCTTCCTTCGCGGAGGCCAGCCAGCCCGCGCCGAGCTCGGAGGCGTCGGTGGCGGACAGGGTCACGCCGTTCACGTTGATGGACTTGTTGGCCAGGGAGGAAGCGTAGCGGTACATGATGATGTACATCTGCTGGTGGGTGATGGTGTCCTTCGGGCCGAATTTGCCGTTGCCGTAGCCGAGAACGAGTCCGGAGGCTTCCGCCCACTTGATGTAGGGAACCGCGTAGGAGAGGGAGGCGTCGCTGTAGCTGACGTCGGAGAACTGGGAGTCGGTGCCGTACTGGGCGATCATGGCGGCGTCCTTTTCGGAGGTGGACTGGTAGATGGATCCCAGATACATTCTGCCGAGGGTCGTCACGAACTGGGCGCGGGTCATAGTCTGATTCGGGCCGAAGGACGTGGCGGTCATGCCGTTCATGAGGCCGTTCTGGTTGACGTACTTGACGGCGTCATAGTAGGAGGCGTAGGTGCTGACGTCGGAGAAGGGATTGGTCCACGGGGTCTCCGCGGGCTTCGTCTCTTCCTTCTTCTCCTCTTCCTTCTTGGTGGTCTTGAAGGCCGCGGTGAGGGTGGAATCCGCGCGGACGTCCTTCATGGTGTAGGTGGCCACGCCGGTGGAGGAGCTGAGGGAATAGTTGGTGTTGGTGCTGCTGCTCACGGTCTGCTCAGACGCGGTGCCGGTCTTGACCTTCACGGAGTCGATGGCGTAATCCTTGGCGGGCGTCACGGTGAAGGTGACGTCGTTGCCGTGGGCCACGGTGACGGTGTTCTTCGAGGAGATGGCCGGCTTCGCGGTGACGGTGCCGCCTTCCTTGATCTCAGCCACGGTGATGGTGTAGATACCGGGGATGACGCTGGCGTTTTCCTGATACTTGAAGGTGATCTTCTCGTTCTTGTCCAGCAGCAGATCGTCCACGCTCATATCCGAATAGACGATCTTGGCCGTGTCGGAGGCGGTGTTGGAGATGCTGACCGTATAGGTGTCGTTCTTGTCGCGGAAGCGGAAGGTGTCGGAGTACATGGTCAGCTTGTGGCCGTTCAGATCGATTTCGATGTTCCGCTTGGGCGTCATGTAGTCGTAGCGGGAGATGGAGGCGTCCTCGGCCATCTTGATGGACAGGGTGCGGGAGGCAGTGTAAGCGTAGCCGGAGGAGCTGGACGAGCCGCCCCATCTGTGGTCCACGTCGTTCACGTCCTCGAGAGCCTCGGTCAGGCTGTCGTAGATGTCCAGAAGCGTGCTTCCGTAGTAGACGGAGATGCCGCTTTCGCCGGAGTCGTATTCGAACTCGTAGTAGTCGCTGTCCACGTAGAAGCGCAGGTATACGACCTTCTGGTCCATGCGGTTGATGTACACGTCGGCGCTTTCGATGCGGTAGCGGTAGGAGGAGGACTTCCGGGAGGTGGAGGGGACACTGCTGGAGGAGGACGTCTTGATGGCGGAGACCTCCAGGCTGAAGGTGTTGGCATAATCTCCCAGGTCGGAGCCGGAAATCATGAAGTTGTTGCCGTAGTAATCCGTGCCGTAGATGTAGTCCACGTCGCTCAGGGACAGGGTGGTTCCCACGGGATAGGACTTCCGCTTCAGGTCCACGTTGAACTTGTTGATGAGGCCGAGGGAGGAGACGCTGAGCTTCAGGGTCTTCTTCGGGGCGGTGACGGTCAGGCCGGGGATGGTGACCGCGTAAACCTTGTTCAGATAGACCACGCTGATACTGATGGTGGTGGTCTTGCCGGTGGCGCTGATGTCGCTGTCGGCGAAGGTGTAGGGCAGGGTCACGAGGTTGGTGCCGGTCAGGGAGGCGATGACGGTGCCGTTCTTGTCCTTCACCTGGACGTACAGACCGGCGGGATCAAAGGAGTCGCCGGAGGCGTAGGTCTTCTTGGTGGGGCCGGTGTAGTAGGTCAGGGTGTAGTCCGCCGCGGGAGTCTCGCCGGAGCCGCCGCCGGAACCGCCGCCTCCGCCGGAGGAGGAATCCTCGGTGACGGTGAGGCCGGTCTTGGTGGCGGTCTTTCCGCGGTAGGTGACGGTGTAGGAGGTGGTGCCCTTGGAGGCGGTTTCGGGAGAGACGGTGTAGCCGCTTACCAGAACGTCGTGGGTGCCGTCGCTGTAGTTGACGCGGACCTTGACGCCCATGAAGCTGTCACCGACCTTAAACTTGGTCTGCTCGTCCACGCACTCGATGGAAAGCACGGTGCGCTCGGAAACGCTGATGACATAGCGCGCCTCGAAGCCCTGATACTTGACCAGAATGCGGTGGGAACCGGCGGTCAGGTTGGTGAGGGAGAGGTCCTCCTCCTCGGCTTCCACGGTCACGCTGGAGGCCTGGAGCTCCTTGGTGTCGCCGCTGTCGTAATAGACGGTGACCACCATGCCGGAGGTGCTCAGGGCCTGTCCGGACACGTACTCCTGCTGGGGGAGCGTGGTGATCTCGATCTTGGTGATGGAGGCCTCGGACACGTTGACGGTGTAGGTGCCGCCCACGGTGTTGAAGGAGTTGTCGTAGGCGCGCACGATGGTGGTGCCCTTGGCAACGGCGGTCACAAGGCCGGTGTTGGATACGGTGGCCACGCCGGTATCCTGGGAATCCCATCCGGCAACGGAGGCGTCGTTATATTCAATCTGCTGAGTCTTCCCGACGAACAGGTTGATCGTGCCGCCGACGGGGGGATTCGTATTGACCGGAGGATCATCCACCACATCCGTGGCGAACACGGCCGCAGGGAAGACCATGACCACCGCCAGGATGACCGACAGCAGTCGAACGAGATTTTTCTTCATAGTGATTCTCACAATCCTTTCTTTTGCATTGGATGAGGCTCAGGGATATTGATACAGAGTAATTATACCGCAATCCCATCCGGCCGGAAAGGGACGGGCGGTATTGTTTACAATCTGTTTACAGTTCGGGGCGCATACGATCCCCTTCTGCGGGTTAGACGGCGGGCGGCGGGAAAAAGTTCCGGAACTTTCCGTGATTTTTTCGTTTTTTTCCGAAATCCGCTCACCATTCGACCCGGACGATCCGGGTGCGGACCAGACACATCTCGTCCCCCGTGCTCTCGCTCCCGGCGCAGTAGGACATCAGGGCGGACCGCTCCCCGGTGAAGTGGACCGCGGGATAGCAGAAGCCGCCCAGAGGATCGTCCTCCAGAAGCTGCGGCTTGCCGAAATGCAGTCCGTCGTCGGAGAGGGCCATGCAGAGGGGCGTCCTCCCACCCGTCCAGATCGAGGGCCTCTTCCGGCCCAGCCAGCGGAAGGGGACCTCCGGAATCGGGTTCCACACGGCCAGATACTGCCCGGAATACGGGTTCTGTTTGATCAGCAGGGGAGAGGCGGGTGCGGTGAAGACCGAGGGCCGGGGATCGGTCCAGGTGACGCCGCCGTCGGGGGAAAAGCTCTCGTAGTGGCGGCCCAGATCCGTGCGGTAGTAGGCGTGCAGGGAGCCGTCCGGAAGCACGGAGAGACCGGGCTCCTGGAGTCCCGTGCCGGAGTGCGCGCCGCCGGGCAGGGAGAGGAAGTCGGAGATCTGCCGCCAGGTCCGCCCGTCGTCCTCGGAGGCGCAGACGAAGGCCTTGGATCTCCCGTCCACGTGGTCCGGCTGGCCGTGGTAGCCCATGGTGGAGGGATGCCACGCGGCGGGAACCAGCCACCGGCCGGCCTGATCCCGCACCACCCGGTCGTTGTTGATCACGTAGTACCCGGGATACAGGGGGGAGACCACCCGGACCGGATCCCCCAGGGTCTCGAAGTCGTCGGAGGAGCGGCGCATGATGTATTCGGAGGAGATGCCCCGGTGCTTCACCAGATAGAAGACGGCGGCGTCCCCGTTGTCCATGCGGGCCGCGGATACGCTCATGCAGTTGGTCTCGTCGGTGCCGGGCTCCGGCTTTACCAGGATCCTCGGCTCGGAGAAGCGCTCCCCGTCCCAGACGGTCATGGCGATTTCGGCGTAGGCGTGGTCATCCGCGCTGCCGCCCCGGTACCGGCTCCAGATAAAGGCTGTTTTTCCGCTGTTCAGGGTGAGGAACGCGCCCTCGCTGTTGCGGGGATTGTTCTCCCCCGGCGCGATGTCCGTCAGTCGGGTGATGGTCATGATGAAATGCCTCCGGTGAGTGAAATAATAGTATCGGGATGGATGCTGCTCGCAATATGAAAAGCGGACTGTATGGATTCTGAACGAAAATACGGAATGCAGCCGGGGCGGGGCTCCAGTCTGTCCCCGGGCAGCGGGAACCGCTCCGCTCCGAGCATCCCCGGAAGAGATTCCCGCCGAGCCTCATCGCATGAACACACGATAAACAGCCGCGCATTCCTCCGGAAAGGAACGCGCGGCGGATGATGGTGCGGGGCGGATGCCGGAATCAGTATTCCAGCTCCGCGACGCTGTTCACCAGCTTTTCGATGGCCTTGTTGATGAGCTTCATGACCTTCTGGGTCTGGGAGACGAAGTTGTTCTGCTTGTTCTCGTAAATGCCGTTGTACAGGGTCTGGAAGCTGCCGCCCCAGGTGAAGTCCACGGCCCAGTCGTACATCTTCGAGACGAAGATGATGTCGAGCATCTCCACGGACTCGGCGTCGCGCACGTACTTGGCCCCGAAGAGCACGTCGTACAGAGCCACGCGGAGGGTCTCGTTGGAGAAGCCGCAGATGGCGTCCAGAATGATGCCGGTCCGCTCGGGATCCTGATTGGTCATGGGGATGCCGTAGGCGGTGGTCCAGCCGTTGGAGATGTATTCGCCGTAGTTCTCCTGCTCCTCGTCCAGCTTGGGCATGGGGATGACGCCGAACTCGTATTCCATGTCGCGCAGGCCGCCGATGGGACCCAGCATGGTGCCCAGGAAGAGCACGTGGCCGGCCTTGAATTCGGTGGAGTTGGCGGTGTAGGTCATCTGCTGCTCCACCATGACGCTGTAGAGCTTGTCCACCGCGCGGATCTGGCGCTCCTCCTGGAGTCTGGTGACCAGCTCGCCGTCCGGACCGATGTCCATGGCCTTCTCGCCCATGGCGTACATCCAGTGCTTCACGTGGTCGTTTTCCTCGCAGTGGCCCACCACGTCGTCCTTCGGCTTCAGCACGCCGTCGCCGTTGAGGTCCTGCTCGGCGGTCTTCGCCATTTCAAAGAACCGGTCGATGGTCCAGGTCCCCTCCAGCACCATGCCGTAGGGGTACTCCATGCCGTTGTCGGAGCAGAGCTGCTTGTTGAAGAAGATAACCTCGGCGGCGAAGTCGTCGAAGATGTTCAG
This sequence comes from uncultured Ruminococcus sp., assembly GCA_902778205.1. Classification (GTDB taxonomy): domain Bacteria; phylum Bacillota; class Clostridia; order Oscillospirales; family CAG-272; genus UMGS1696. The sequence goes on from CACYWX010000004.1 coordinate 24,345, forward strand.
GTCGCCGGAGATCCAGTAGAGCTTGGTGCCGAACATGGTGAAGGAATCCACGATGTTGCGGTCCCACCAGTAGTCGTCGGTGTTGATGGTGGAGATGCTCTTGATGTTCAAGAGGTCGCCGTTCTGCATGTTGGTTCCCAGAAAGTCCATGCGGTTGAGGGCGGCGTCGTATTCCGTGCTCCCCGCCAGGACCTCGTTGTGGATCTGGGTGCGGATGCTGTCCACGCTGGCCCCCCAGATGGGCTCAATCTTGATGTTCAGCGTGTCCTCGGTGGAGAGGTTCCGGTTGAAGATGGCGTCGTTGATGATCTCGCCGTTCAGCTCCTCCGCGTACACCTCGTTGATGCCGGAGGCCACCTGTGTGTAGAAGTGCCCGTCGGTGGGAATGGCCAGGACCTTGTAGACGTAGCCGCCCAGGTCGGTGTCCGCGTAGCGCTCCTTGATGAGAGCGGAGGCGGTGGGTTCGGCGGGCTCCTCCTCCTGCTCCTCGGCGGAGGGAGTCTGGACCTCGTTCTGCTGGGCGCCGCCGTTCTCGTCGGTGTTGACCTGGGAGTTGGAGCAGCCCAGGACCGGGAGGGCGGTCAGGAGAACGGAGAGGAAAAGTGCGGTCAGCCGTTTTTTCATGCGGTACTCCTTGTTTGGAATATATATGAAGGCAGTTCAATTATAAAGGAAACGGGTTCCTTTGTCAAGACCTTCCGCCGAACCCGGAGCCCGCCCTCACGGAAATTGTCCAGCCTCAGACCGCGGTCCCCCGGCGGGAGAGATCGGCGAGGATCCAGTCCGTGACGTTTCCGCACACGTCATCCGCCGCGGCTCTGACCTCCTCCCGGGCCGAGGAGACGGCCACGGCAAGGTCCGCCGCCTCGAACATGGGAAGATCGTTCCGGTTGTCCCCGAAGGCCACCACCCGGTCCGCCCCCGTCCACGCCCGGAGGAAATCCACGGCCTTCTTCTTGGAGGCGGTCTCCGGGAAGATCTCCAGATACCACACCTCCGGCCGGTAGGCGTCCCGGTAGAAGGTCAGGCGCACGCCCGGAATGTCACAGATCCTCTCCGCCGCCTCCCGGATCAGCTCCTCGCCGCCCAGCACGCAGAAATACACCGTCCCGCCGGGCAGGTCCTCAGGAGAGGCGAAGCGGAAGAAGGGCTTGCCGTATTTTTCGATCCGCTCGTCCCGGAAGTCCCGCATGGCGCCGTTCGCGATGGTCCGGTACCAGGTCACGAGGGGATCTCCCTTCACGGGTCTCTCCTCGTCGTACACGAAGACGAAGGGCTCGGCTCCCGCCCGGTCCAGCGCTTCAAGGATCCGGGAGACGGAGGCCGGGGGAATCCTCTCCACCGAGACGTAGCGGTTTTGACCCATGTCCCGGATCATGGTGCCGTTCATGAGGGCCGCGGGCGCGCATCCGGGCAGGGAGAAATCCAGGGCGGAGAGGATCGTCGAGACGGAGCGGACCGTTCTGGCCGTGGCGAAGGAGACGCGCACCCCGGCCGCCGTCATCCGGTTGATCTTTTCCGCGTCCTCAGACGGCAGACGGGCCTCCCGGTCCAGAAGGGTCCCGTCCAGATCCGAAAGATACAGCGTTTTTTCCATGATTTCCGATTTCCTCCCGCCGGAAAAACAAACAGGGGCTGCCGCATTTCTCCTTTTCGGGTAGTTAATGCGTCAGCCCTTTGGCATTCTGATAAATTCCCCGGAGCCGCGCTCAGAGCTTCAGCAGCACCGTGGCGATCCCGAAGTACACCAGCAGGGACACCGCGTCCACGATGGTGGTGATGAACGGGGACGCCATGACCGCCGGATCGAAGCCCAGCTTCTTGGCGATCATGGGAAGCGTGCAGCCGATGAGCTTCGCCACGCAGATGGTGACCACCATGGTCAGGCACACCACCAGCCCCACGATGGGCGTCACGCCGGGATTGTGCATCAGCAGATGGTCGATCAGCATGACCTTGGCGAAGCAGGCCGCCGC
>CACYWX010000005.1 GCA_902778205.1 uncultured Ruminococcus sp.
GGAACACCCAGGACTTCCAGGGAGTTCCTCTTTTTGGTTCTTTTTCTCCTCGATAAAGGAGAAAAAGAATAACGAATACCTTTGGATCACAAAAGGGCTATCGCATTTCTCCGATTTCAGGAGTTAGTGCGACAGGCCCTTATGGCATTCAACAGAAAACCGGACGGAACACCCGCGGGAGCCCGGTCCGGTTTTTCCGCTCATCTGATTCCGTTCATCTTGTCTCCATCGCGCGGACGGCAAGTCCCTCCGCTCCGACGGGGACGGGCGTTCCCCAGGTGTTGGCCGGGGAGGGCGTGAAGCTCAGGGACACCTCGTTCTCCCCCTCCCGCACGAGGGCGGTGATATCCAGCTCATAGGGCCGGAAGAGGCAGGAGCCGGCGGCCTGTCCGTTGACCCTGACCTCTGCCGCGTCGTGAACCGCCTCCGCCGTCAGCACATACCGGCGTCCTTCGGACGGGGAGGCCTCGAAGCGCATCCGTCCCTCGCAGAGGGAGACGATTTCCACGGCGGTCTCCCGGGGCTCCTCTCCCAGAAGGGGCAGGCCGTCGGGATCCAGTCCGATCACCGCGGCGCACCAGCCCGGGATCCGGACGGGATAGGAGAAGCCTCCCTCCGCCATGGTCCCCCGGAGCGGCTCAATGCCGCCGGTGAAGGGATCGAAGCGGTACGCGGTCCCCGTCCGGTCCGTGACCAGGGAGCCCCGGATCTCCTCGCGCCCCTCGTTGACCATGAGGAAGAAGTCGCATCCGCTCTTGCCGTAGTGGACGAAGCGCAGATTCCCGTTCGAGGCCCCGTCGAAGTACGAGGTCCGATTTACGTGCTTCCGGACGTATCCGGGGAAGTCGGAGCCCCGGTATTCCAGTCCGCCGTGGACCTCGAAGTCCCCAATCTTCCGCACGATGTCCGCGTTGAGGCGCAGCCTGCCGTCGATGAGCAGGAGCTTATACCGGTAGCGGTCGATGTGGATCTCCCCGTCGTGGATGTGGGCACGGTTCATGAAGTCCTCCACGGACAGGTAGTTAAAGGTGTACCCCTCCCGCCACAGTCCCTCCACGGGCTTCACGGGCGTGTGCTCCGGCGAGCAGAGAACGGCGCAGTCGGGGTTGTTGGTGCCCACGGCTCCCAGCCAGGACATGCGCTTGATATACCCGGCCAGACGGCGGTAATCCTTCCACCAGACGCTGTGGGGGCCCACGTCCGGCGGTCTCTCCCCGGTCTGCAGGGGCGTCGCCGTCGAATAGTAAAAGGCGTGGGGGATCACCCAGGAGGTCCCGCGGGCGAAGAGGAAGTTGAGATACCACATCATCTCGTCCGGCGGCAGGTTCCAGGGATTGCCCCGCTCCCCGCAGACGCCCAGGACCTCATTGGAGGACCGCTCCTTTCCCTGATGACGCGCGGCGTCGGCAGCCAGCTTCGCCATGACGGAATCGGGAGAGGTCAGCTCATTCCCCGGCTCCACCATGCGCCAGACCAGATCCTGCCCGGGGATGTCGAAATATTTGAGGGTGTCCGTGTCGCCGCTCTCGGCGGGATGGCCCATGAGGTTGACCTTGTGCTCCCGGCACCAGGCGGCGAGAGGCGCGTAGAAGGACCGGCCCAGCCGCTTCCGAAGCGCTTCCCGGTAGATGAAATCCGCGTCCTTGCGGAGCTTTTTGTCGTCGGTCCCGAAGAGGAGCGCGCCGAGATGCGGAAAGTCGCCGCCGGCCTCGAAGAAATCCTCTTCCATGCCGTAGCTCCAGGAGATACCCCCGTCCAGACGCCCGCCCCGGCCCGTCACGGAGGGCTCGTCCGTGAAGAAGTCGATGACCGTGGAGCCGAAGTAGTCCTTCAGGGCCTCGTAGTACCGCTCGTGGGTGTGGCGCACGAAGCGGTCCGTGGCCATGGGGTTCAACAGATCCGCGGCGGCGGGGGCGTTCGGCTGTCCGTCGTCCTCGTCGGGGCTCAGGCCCCGGATGGTCCCGCCGGTGTAGCCCAGCAGGAGATAGTAGGGACGGTACGCGGCCGCCTCCTCCGGATCCCGGGGTTCGTCCAGGGCGACGCCCGCGCAGTTCCCGTTCCCGTCCAGCCGGACCCAGAGCATGAACTGGGGATCCACGCCCTCCGGCACAGGATCGGAGGCGGGAGCGGCATACAGGCGGCGGGCGGCGAACCGGGGCTCCTCCTTCACCACCATGCCGTGGGCGGAGCCGGAGGGGTACATGCCCTCGTCGTAGAGAATCACGTTCATGAAGCGCTTCTTCGCCTCTTCGCAGACCCGCTTCACCAGGGCCAGGAATTCGTCGGACAGATACTCCGCGCCCGCCATGCCGAGCCGGGGATGGATCACCACGCCGTCGATGCCGTGGCGGTGAAAGTCGTCCAGCTGACGGACCAGCTCCTCCTCGTCCAGCCGGTCGTTCCAGAACCAGAAGGGCATGGGGGAAAAGGCGGGTCCGGGGTTTTTCCATATATCGCGGATGATGTCGAACATACAGCCTCCGTGGACGGCGCGCGGCTTCTTCCTCACCGCCGTCCTGTTGTTTTTCCCTTATTATACCCCGCCGCGGGACGGAATGCAAGAGAGAATCCCGAATCCGTTCCGGAGCCGCCGGGAACCGGGATCGTTCACAATATGAACGTTGAACGGCGGAGCGGAACGCGGTATAATAAATAATATACTGGAATGAATCCGCAAGTCCGCCGATGAAAGGGGTACGCCATGCAACCCGCATCCTCGCGCCGCCGTCCGGGAGGGAGAGCCCTTCTGACCGCCGCGCTTCTTCTGCCCGCTCTCCTGTCCCTTCTGGGATGGACGGCGTCCTATTTCTACAATATGTTCAACTCCGACGTGACCATGCCGGACTGGACCGTGGAGCTGACGCTGTTCGCCGCCGAGATCCTGCCCGCCCTCCGGACCGCGGTGCTTCTGGCCTTCGTGGCCTGCTTTTCCCGTGCCCGGGAGCCCATGGGCCGCGTCATCACGGTCATCGCCTGCGGGATCCTTGCGAATCTGCTCTTCGGGCTGGCATCCACCTGGCTCTCCGAGGGCTTCGGGCTGTTCAATCCCCTGACGCTTCTGACGGATCTGATTCTCTGCGCCGCGGCCTTCTTCATCGCCAAGGCCGTGAAGCGCAAAGCCGACGCCGCCGGAACGCCCCGGGAACGGAAAAAATGGAGCATGGGAAAAACCGCTGTGTTCGCGGCTCTCCCGGCGGCCATCCCCCCGGTGATCTACGCCTCCCTGGATCTGGCGGAGCATTTCGGAAACCGGCGTGCCTATGCCGCCGACGTCTGGGCCTCCGGAACCGCCTTCTTCACGGGGGTGCTGGTGCGGCGGATCCTGATCTGGGGAGCCCTGGGAGCCCTGGCCGCCTGGCTGACCGCCGCCCTGATCCTGCGCCTCGCCTCCCGGGACAGGTCCTCCGCCTCCTCTGCGGGGTAAATTTTTAAAAGAACTCTTGCAAAAACGGCGTTTTTGTGGTAGAATATAATGTGACTTATCGCGTCCGGGCGGATCGTGCGCCGCGGACATCATCCATAAAAGGACCCGAATCATGAAAAAGACGATCGCGCTCGTTCTTTCCCTTCTCCTGGCGGCCGGCGGAACCGTATCCTGCCGGAAGGAGAAGGAAAACGACCTGCTTACCCTGAAATACAACTACGATCTGAGCGAATACATCGATCTGGCTCCCTATAAGGGACTGCCCGCCGAGGGATACGAGATCATCGTGACTGACGAGGCGGTGCAGCAGCAGATCCTGGCCTCCCGGGCCACCTATTCCCGTCTGACGGACGTGGAGCGCGGCGCGGAATGGGGCGACACCCTCTATATCGACTACACCGGCACGGTGGCGGGCGTTCCCGAGGACGAGGGACATCTGTCGGAGGAGGACGTGGAACTGACCCTGGGCGTGGGATCCATGTTCGACGCCTTCGAGGAGGCTCTGCTGGGAGTCATGCCCGAATCGTCGGTTTCCCTGGACCTGACCTTCCCGGATCCCTACTACACCTCCCCGGAATTTGCCGGGCTGGACGTGCATTTCGACGTGCAGGTCCACGAGGTCTGCGAGCAGGAGCTTCCGGAATACAGCGACGATTTCGTCCGGGCGTATCTGGGCTATGATTCCTGCGCGGACTACGAGAAGGCGGTGCGGGAATCCCTGACGCGGTACTACACGGACAACTACTACCACTTTGTGGCGGATCAGGTCTGGAACTCGGTGCTGGACAACACCGTGGTCAAGAAGTACCCCGAGGAGGAGATGGACACCCTCTACAACGGGCGGCTGGAGTTTGACAAGGCCTACTGCGAGATCACCGGCCTCAACTGGGACGCCTATCTGAACCTGTACTATCAGGTGACCGAGGACGAATACCTGACCCTGGCGCGGGAAGAGGCCGAGGGCCGTATCAAGGAGGAGATGATCTGCTTCGCCATCGCGCGGCAGGAGAACATCTCTCTCTCCGAGGAGGAGTATCAGGAAATGGCCGCGGACTACGCCCGGAACGAGGGATACGCCTCGGTGGAGGCGCTGGAGGCGGTCTACGCGAAGGACGACATCCGCGAGACCCTCATGGAGGACAAGGTGGTCCGGCGGGTGGTGGATCTGGCAGACGTCACCATTACGGACTGAGGAGGCGCCGGTTCCTTCGGGCAGGGAAAGGGCCTTCCGCTCTGAGAAAAAGAACAAAGACAAAAACAAACCGGGCTGCCGCGTGAACTCCCGAGCAGGGAGGGATGCGGCGGCCCTGTTGTGATTCAGGGGCACCCGCTCCTCATGCAGGGACGGAATCGGGGGTGTTCCTTCCCGCGGCATGGATGAAGAAGAGTCTCTGTGCCGCGTTTTTTTGCTTCCTTTTCCCGCATTTTCGGCCATCCTTCTTGAAAATCGGATCCGGTCGGCGTATAATGGTAAGCAGTGACTAACCAAAAGCCTGCCCTTCGCGATAAGACGACGAGGAGCTCCTTCCGCGGCTGCCGGTACATGGGAGACAGGAGTCCCGTCCCCGGGAAGTACGGGGATCCTGGAAAAATGAGCCGGGTAAGCGCAGGCAAAGGAGGATAAGCCGTGAACGGACCGAGGATCGTTTTGGATGGGCTGTCCATGTCCCTTTTGTTCAACGCCGTCGCCGGGCTGGGCATTCTGCTGTTTCCGCAGGCGTACGGCGCCATGATCCCGAAGGAGATCCGCGAGGGCGCCGCGCCGTATGTGGATCCGAAGGACGTGCGGAGCATGAAGCGGATCCTCTGTCCGCTGTACCTGTTCATGTCCGCGTACCGGGCGGTCAGCGCGCGCTTCGCCGGGACGGAAGGCTTCCGGCCGCTCTTCCGGACGGGGTACGAGGAAGGACTGCTTCGCCGGGGAATTCCGTTTCCTCGGGGAATGGGACTGAACGGCGCGGACCGCGGAAGACAGGAGGTGGAACGATGCTTCTGACAACCATATGGGTCGGGCTTGCGGGAGCCCTTATGATGTTTGCCGGGGATATGCTCCTGTACTATACCCCGAAGGATTTCGGTTACGGTCTGAAGAGCCCGGCGAAGGAAAGAATCAACGCCGTCATCGACGTCATGAAGGGATTACCGGCAGGGCGCGTCATGGCGGGCGGCATGCTCGGACCCGTTGCGGCGTTTCTCTACTGCGTCGGGTTTTATCATATCGTCCTGATGACCGTCGAACAGGCGCGCGCCCTGTCCATGGCCGCCTTCCTGCTCTCCTGCCTCGGCATCATCGCCGGCGGAGCTTATCACAGCCACTGCGCGTATCTGGGACTTTTGGGAGACGGGGAAAACCGGCAGGCGCTGGACACGGTCATGCGGTATTTTCAGAAGCTGCCGCTGATCCTCTACGCCGGGGAAGGGATCGGATTTCTTCTTCTGGCTTTCCTGATCGCGGCCGGGAAGACCGTTCTGCCGCGGTGGATGCTTCTGCTGAGCCCGGGGATTCTGTTCCTGCTGAGGCCCGTCGTCGGCAGACTTCCGAAGGGTGCGCGGATCATCGTCTCGGGAGGATGGACGAATCTGATTTCCGTGATCTATTACGCGGCTGTCCTGATCCTGCTGTCGGCCTGAGCGGGCGGAGGGAAAAAGACAGCCGGACACAGGAGGTGTGAACATGAACGGAGAAAAAGCGCGGCGGAATCTGAAAATCGGCCTGTTCGGGGCTGTCCTGACGCTGATCGGGGATCTTCTGATCGGCGCGGCGAAGTTCCCGGACGGGGCAAATCTGCTCGACGGCTATTTCGCCATCGCGCTGTCCATGCCCGCCTGGCGTCCGATCCTCGGCGGCCTGATCGGCTTTCTCGGGATCTGCCTGGAGTTCCCGGGACTGATGACCGTATACCCGCTGATCCGGGAGAAGATGCCCCGCGGCGGACGGTTCTACCGGCTTGCCATGTATGTGTATCTCGCCGTGGGCGGAGGAGCGGTCCATCTGCCCTGCGGCATGTTCATGTGGATTTACAAATCCGTCGCCGAGGCCGCGGGACCGGAGGCCGGACATCGGATCGCGCTGAACTTCCTCCTGTACTTCCTTCTGCCGGTCACGGCCGTGTTTACGGTGTTCTTTGCCGGCGCGAGCATCGTCCAGTTCATCGCCTTTGTCCGGGGCCGCACGCCGTTTCCCAAATGGTACTGCGTCTTCAATCTGATGATCGGGAAGGGTGTGTTCAACGCGGTGCGCCGGCTCGGCAACACGGCACTCATCAATGGGATCGGGACGTCCAATATGAGCCTCGGCGCCATCGTCCTGTTTGCGGCGCTGCTGCTCGGCTGGAAGAAGTATGCGGGAGAGAACGGAGACGGCGAAAAATGAAGGAAAACGAACTGCCGATGGACCGCACAAGGCACGCGGTCTACACAAGGAACGCCAAAAGATGCGTACAGAAGCTCCTCAGCCGGTATTACGACGAGGGGACGGCGGCACGGCTCTGGGAGAAGATCCAGCTTCAATACTGCGAATTTCTGAAGGATGAGCCCGCGCTGGCGGGGGTGAAGGTCACCGTCAGCAGCTACGATCCGATCCTGATCTTTGCCTGGTACGCGGTCGTTCCGGACAAACCGCCCCTCGGGGAGGTCCAGCAGGATATATACAAAAGCTTTTTCGGCTCGTTTGACGCCCTGGGCAAAATCTTCGATCTGAACCGGAAGCGGGACAACAGGCTGGCCGGATGGATCTTTCAAAAGGTGAGCGATCTCCGCGTAAAGGAGTCCGAACGGTTCCCGGCGTCCTTCCGCATGGGCTCCTGCACCTATGACCGGGAAAACGGCGTCGTCCGCTACAGCTATACCCGGTGCCCGAACGCGGAATTCGCAAAGCGCCATCACATGGAGGACGTACTGTCCCTGATGTGCAACTGCGACCATATGGCCATGCGGAAGCTCCACGCCGCGCTGATCCGCGAGGGGACGTGCTGTACCGCCTCGTGCTGCGATTACTGCATCGTCGGAGATAAAAATCCGATCGCCGGGGAGTATGAGCTGGTGACGCGGGAAAACGGTCTGCTGGTCAGCGTCAGAAGGGATGCGGAGCACGACGGGCGGCTTCGGAAAACGAAAGGAACTGCCGGTACGGACGGCGGGAATCGATAAGGAGGAGCAGACATGCAGTTTGACGAAATGGGAAACCGCGCGGGAAAGACCCTGATGCTGCTGCCGGGGACGGCCTGCGATTATCAGACGAACTTCGGCACGGTGCTGGAGCGGCTGGGAGAGAAGTATCACCTGATCTGCGTCAATTACGACGGCTTCGACGGGAGCGGCGCGGTCTTTCCGGACATGCTCACGGTCACGGAGAAGATCGAGCAATACATCAGGGACAACTACGGCGGCAAAATCGACGGAGCAATCGGCTCCTCTCTGGGCAGTACCTTTGTGGGACAGCTGATCCAGCGGGAAAACGTCCATATCGATCACGGGATCTTCGGGAGCCCGGACCTGGACCAGAGCGGGAAGCTCAGCGCATGGCTCCAGTCGAAGCTGGTGGTCCCGCTTCTGACCGGAATCACGAAGAACGAAAAGAAGCGGGCGAAAACGAGAGAAAAGCTCAAGCGCTTCTTTGAAATGAGCGACGAGTGTGCTGACCGGTTCATGGGGTGCTTTGCGAAATTCAGCCCGGAATCCATCAAGAACGAGTATTACACGGACCTGCTCACCCGGCTCCGCGACGACATCCACGTGGAGAACACGAAGGTGCATTTCATCTACGCCAACAAAATGGGGGAGAAGTACCGGAAGCGCTACCGGAAGTATTTCCGGGACCCGGAGATCCGGGAGTTCGACATGCAGCACGAGCAGTGGCTCTTCGGCGGGGAGAAATATGCCGCCCCGGTGCTCGAGGCCATCGACGAATTCATGGAGTACGCGGGAGAATAACGGTCTGCCGGACGGGATCGCCCGGTGTCGGACCGCGGCAAACGAAAAACGGCTTGTCTTATGTGAGGCAGGCCGTTTTTTCATGATGGAATCGTTCCGTCCTCCCTTCCGCCGGGAAACGCGGATCCTGCAGGGAAAACCGGATTGTTGCATTTGTGTTACAGTTTTTCTGTGACTCTTGACGAACTGTGCAGATTATGGTATTTTATGTGAAACAAATACAATGATATTCACCGAAAAACGGAAAATAAAAGGAGATTTATGGAATATTTCAGCCAGCCGGGGATCCTGTTCGACGCCGCCCTCGCCTGCATCCGCGTGGCGGAAAAGGATTGTTGGGAGAAAACGCCTCTGCCGGAGTACGCCCGGGAGAGGGAGGGGGTTCCGGATTTGCTCGACGCTCTCCGGAAAATGGAGATCACGTCCGCCGCCATGCCCCTTTTCCGGGAATACGGCGGGAATCCGTCCCCCGCGGAGGCGTATATTTTGAGCCGTCCCTTTCTTTCCGAACCGATCCCGGGAGCGGAGGACCTGACGGACCGTCTGCGGGATCCGTCCGAACAAGCCGATCTGAGGCGTATTCTGACCGGCGCGCTGTTCGGATCCTCCGGCACAGAGACCGGGGAAGACGGGACCTGCCCGCCGGACGGGGTGAGTGCCGGAGAAGCGGAGCGGATCGAGCGGTCCGGAATGGATCCCGAACGGCGGTATCAGACCCTTTTGTGCCTGGCGCGGTTTCCGGAGGCCGTTTCGGCGTTCTGTGGCGCGTTGGAACGGGCCGAACCGCTGGCCGTTTCCCTGCACGGATTGTACCGGCGGGAGATCGGGGACCTCCGCGCGGCCATGGAGTCCGGGAGCTACGACGCGCTGTACCGGGAGACGGCGGGCTTTGACCCGGGACTTGTCCCTGCGTATTCCGTGACCCTTTTGGACGCAGAGTCCGTCCGGCTGATCGGCGGGGGACGGCTTCTGCTGTGCGGTCCGGTCCACCCAGACGTTCTGCTGGAGCGGTTTGAGGAGGACCACATCGACGTGGGCCGATTCCTCGACGATCTGGGAAGCGAGCCGCGGCGGAGGATTCTGGAATCCCTCGGCAGAAACGGGGAGGGTACCGCCAGCGACCTCTCCCGGGACACGGGTCTTCCCGTAACCACTGTACTGCGCCACCTGGAAACCTTGTCAAACGATCTGCTTATCGCGGAGACCCGCCGGTCCGGCCTGAAGATCTACTACGGCCTGAACCGCCGGTTTCTGGAGCGCGCTTCGAGAAAGACGGGCCGTTACCTGTCCGCATTGGGGAAAGACGCCCGCGGCTGAACGCACGGTTTCACAAAAATCAGCCCGCAGATGTCACAAACCGCCCCTCCCGACCGTTTATACCGATAAAGGACCCGGAATCAGCCGGAGAAAAAGAACGATATGATTTCAATTCTCTATATGACCCTTTCGGAGGAGGGACGGAGGCGCGTCCTGTCTCTTTGGCAGGAGTCCTGCGCCGCCCTCCTCCGGTATGCGAAAAAAGAGCTTGGCCCAACCGCCCCTTCCGGGGAAGCGGAGGATCTTGTCAGTGACGCCTTTGAGCGGCTGATGCTCCATTATGAACGGTATGAGGATCTCAGGGACGAGCAGGTCAAAAGCATCCTGATGCGCACGGTCCGGAACCTCGCCGTGGACGCGTACCGGCGAAGAAAACGTCTCCCGGTGCCGCTGTCCGATTCCGGCGGGGAAGACCGGGAGGACGCCGATCCTCCGCTCCGGGATCCGGACGAACGGACGCCGGAGGAAATCGTCGTGTCCGAGGACAACATCCGCCGGATGAAGGAGATGATCCGATCCCTCACGCCCGCCCTGCGCGACGTTCTGGAGATGAGGCTGATCGGGGAGCGGACAAACCGGGAGATCGCCGAAGAGCTCGGAATACCGGAGGCCGTTGTCCGCCAGCGGTTCAGCCGGGCGCGGAAAACACTGAAAGCCAAATGGGAGGAAGAAGAGCATGGATAACGCGGACGGATTCGACGCCCTGATCAGGGCGGCCCTGCGTGAGATCATCCGGGAGGACTGGGATGAAATCGTCTCGGACCCGGAAGTCACCCCGGTCAGCCGCCGGTTCCGCGGAAGGATCAAGGGGATCCTTGCGGGAAGGAGCGCACGGGGACGACACACGGTGCGACGAGTGCTCATCGGATTTCTCGCCGCGCTCTGTGCCGCCGCCATGCTGGGAATGGCGATCCCGCCTGTCCGGGAGGCCGTCATACGCCTGGCCTTCACCTGGTACGACACCCATTTCGGCGTGCGGTACGAGCCGGAGGAGCCCGTTCCGACCATTGTGGAAGAGGTGATCCTCCCTGCATGGCTGCCCGACGGGTGGACGGTCCGGGAGCTGGATGTCAGCATCGCCATGGCCGATCACATCCTCGCGGGGGAGGACGGCGAGAGAGTCCACCTGACCCAGCACCCCATCAACCCCGATCAGGAAACGGACTGGTTCGACAACACGGACGTTACGATCGAAACCGTTTCGCTGAACGGAACGACGGAGGCGAGGCTGTTTTCCTACGCCGACGGCAGCCGCATCCTCACCTGGGCGGACCGGTATGTGTTTATTCTTACGTGGGCGGATGAAAACGCGGACGAAGAGGTGCTGATCCGGATCGCAGAGTCCATGAAATGAATCCCGAATAAAAAACTCTTCTATTGCGTACTGCCGCCGAACAACGGCAGGCACGGGGAAAGGAGCAGTTCGATGAAACGATATGCTTTTTGGGGAGCGGTCATGCTCCTCTGTCTGCTGACACTTCTGACCGGATGCCGGAAGGAGGATCCCACGCCGCTTCACGGGGCGGAGGACGCGTCCCTGACCGCGGACAACGGCGGACGATACGATCCTCTGACTCTTGTCCTGCCGGAGGGGTACTCCATGCCCTGGGACGGGGGAACGGCGCGGTATGATCCGGCGTCCGGGTCCCTGTCCGTGGCGGCGCAGCGGTTTGACGGCCGGGAACTCTGCTCCCTGGGCCGGGCGGTCTTTACCTTCTCCTCCTCCGGGGAGCTGACCGGGCGGACCGACATCCCCGGGGATCCCGCTTATTCCCTCGGCGGAGCGGTCTTTTCGGGGGACTCCCTCTGGTATATACTGAACGGGTACGGGGAGGACGAGGGAAAAGAGCTTCTCTGCCGGATGGCGCTCTCGGACGGATCCCTAACCATGGAGCGGGAGCTGTCCTCCCTGCCCTCCGTGCCGGATGGATTTCGGGTCGAGCGGATGGCGGCGGACGGGGACGGGGATCTCTGGCTGACGGGCGGCGGGCTGACGCTGGTCTATACGCCGGAGCTGGACTATGTGAACACCGTCCGGGCCGGGGGATGGATCTCCTGCTTCGCTCCGGATCCCGAGGGCAGCCTCTGGGCCTGCTCCGGCTATGGCGGAAGCGTCGGATGGGGCGCGGCCCGGCTGGACAAGGTCTCCGGCTCCTGGGAGGACGCGGTTTCCTTGGATCAGAACACCCGGCGCATTTCCTTCTCTCCGGCGGGGGATCTGTACTTTGAAACGGCGGACGGGATCTCCGTCATGCGGAAGGGAGAAGACGGAAAATGGGGAGAAGCGGTTCCCGTGCTGAACTTTCTCGCCTCCGGGATCGTGCGCTCCTCCTTCGGACTGGTCGGAGGGGACGAGACGTCGGAGCTGATCGCGGCGGCGAGAGACGGACTGCTCTTCGCCTCCCTGACCACGGAGAACGGTCTCTCGACGCTTCGCCCCGTGCTGTATCGTCCCGCCGGAGAACGGGAGGCCGAGCCGGAGAACGTCGTCACCCTGCAGATGGCCTTCACGCACCAGCCTCCGGATCCCATCCGATCGGAGATCGTCCGCTTCAACCGGGATCACCCGGACATTCAGGTGACGACGCTGGACTACAGCATCTACAACAACGCGGAGAACGTAACCGGCGGAGCGGACAGCCTGCTCACGGACATGGCGAACGGGATCGTCTCTCCCGATATTGTCTACGGAGACGCTCAGTCGAGAGAGCTGCTCACTCTGGCCCGGCGGGGGATGACGGCGGATCTCATGCCCTATATCGAAGCGGATGACACGGTGAACCCGGACAATCTCTTCGGCTCCGTCCTGCGGTATTTCGACAACGGGGAGGGCGGACTCTGGGGCATCGCGCCGTACTTCTCTCTGAACACGTGGCTTTCCACCCCGGACCTGCTCGGTGAATACGGCGGGGCGGACGGCTGGTCCCTGTCCGATTTCCTGGACTTCGCGGAAAGCCTTCCGGAGGGCCGGTACCTCGCAAAGAACACGGTGCGGGGCAGCTACGCCATGCTTCCGGTGTTCGCCGGACAGTTCGTGGACCGGGAGGCGGGGGTCTGCACCTTCGATTCGCCGCTGTTCGTCCGTCTGCTCCGCTTCATGGACGGTCTGCCGGAGGCCCGGGAGCTGAATGCGTTTCTGACCGGGGACGAGCGGACTTTCTACCGGGACGGCACCTTCTCTCTGGCGCCGGCGTATATCTGGGGCGGGGGGAGTCTCTTGGACTGGGAAAGCCAGTTCTCCACCCGGGACTACGTCATCGTGGGCTATCCCTCCGAGGATCCCGCTTACAGAACCTCTCTCTCGGCTTCCCAGGCCTTTGTGATCCCGAAGACCTGTCCGGCTCCGGAGGCGGCCTGGGCGTTCATCCGGACGACCTTCCGGGCCGTGAACGAGCAGAGCTGGTTCGAGGATCCGGGGCTCTCGTCCCTGAAATCCCATTACGACGAAAAGGCGGAGGCCATGAGAAAGCAGATCATGATCCACCTGGCCGACGGCCGATGGACCAACTGGCCTGAGCCTCCGGAGGACTACGCCAAAGCGGAGGGGGACATCAAAAAGGAAATGAAAAGAATCTGCGGCGACATGCCCTGGACCGTGGAGCCCCCGGACGAGGAACAGCTCGCGCGGGTCCGGAACTATCTGGACCGGGAGGGCGGGGCTGCGCTGGACCGTCCGCCCCAGGAGGTGAACGATCTGATCCGGGAGGAGATCTCAGCCTTCCTCGGAGGTCTCGGCACGGCTGAGGACTGCGCGGCGAAAATACAATCGAGGGTATCCATCTGGCTGGCGGAGAACCGGTGAAGTACGGCTTCAGAGGATCAGTCCTCAGCGGGCTGTGTGACTGCGCGAAGAAGATACAATCGCGGGTGTCGATCTGGCTGGCGGAGAACAAGCAGCTCCGCAGTGCTTGCCAAAAGACCGCGGACGGCGGATCTTTTATCCGAGTATTACCCTGAATACAAGGAAACGCAATACCTGAAAGCACAACATGAAAAGGGGGTGATCCCATTGGCTTTCAAGAAGAAAAAAGAGAAGAAAGAAAAGAAGGAAAAGGACCCGAACGCCCTGAAGACGCGGCGGGTCATCTCGAATAACCTGTTCGTCCTGAAGCTCATCCATTCCGTCGCGCCGTCCTATCTGCCGACCTATTTCCTATGGTCCGTGGGGAACGCGATTCTGAATTTCCTCATGAATATCTGGCTTTTGCGCGAGATCGTGAACCGCTACGAGGAAGGGCGGCCCGCGTCCGAGGTGATCGGGATGCTTGTGGGGCTGATCCTCGGGCAAATGATCTGGTACTGCCTGATCCAGACCCTGCCGGACATCGTCTACCCGCGCTACCGGCAGAGGATCGTGGAGCACATCCAGCGGGGGCTGTTTGAGAAGGCCTCCGCCGTGGAGCTGGCCTGCTACGAGAACCCGGAGTTTTACGACAAGTACGTCAAGGCCATGGACAACGCCTACGGGCGGTGCATGGACGTGGTGTACACGGTGGACGGGTGCATCTGGGCGGTGGTGTCCATCGTCTCGACGGGGGCCATGCTGTTCTTCATCGATCCCCTGCTGGTGGCGTTCTCCCTCCTGCCCCTCTTGATCGGGCTGATCCGGAACCTGCGCAACAAGGTCTCAAAGAAGCGGCACGACGAGCGGCAGAAGCTGGACCGGCGGGAGGGCTATGTGCAGCGGACGTTCTACCTGAACGAGTACGCGAAGGAAATGCGGCTGACGGGCTTCCCGGGCCTGATGCTGAGGATTTATGATAAAGCCCAGACAGACTACATCGCCCTGTGGCGGAAATACGGATTCAAAATGACCGTCCTGCGGCTGTTCTCGGATTCGTCCTCCGCCCTGACGTCCGCCGCCGCCATGGTGTACGCTGCCTTCCGGACGCTGGTCAGCCGGTCCATGGGGATCGGGGACTGTCTCGTGGTGTTCAACTCCGTGGACGCGGTGGCGTGGAACCTCTCGCGGATGGCGGAGGTCTTCACCGAGTTCCGCGACCACGCCATGTACATCGAGGACTACCGGTATTTTCTGGAATACGAACCGAAGCTGGCGGCGGCGCCGGGCGGGAGGGAGGCGAAGGCCGGGGAACTCCGTGCGGAACACCTGACCTTCACCTACGCAGGCGCGGAAAAGCCGGCGCTGAAAGACGTGAGCCTGACGATCCGTCCCGGTGAGAAGATCGCGCTGGTGGGGCACAACGGCTCCGGGAAAACGACGCTGGTCAAGCTCCTGCTCCATCTCTACGAGCCGGATTCCGGGGCGGTGACGCTGGACGGGATCCCCGCGGGGGAATACGATTCGTCATCATGGCGCGACGCATTCACGACGGTGTTTCAGGATTTCAAAATGTTCTCGCTCTCCGTGGCGGAAAACGTCCTGCTCCGGCCGCTGAAGGACGGGGACGACGCTCTTGTGACCGAAGCGCTGAAGCGGTCCGGGGCGTGGGAGCGGGTGGAGAAGATGAAAAACGGCATCCACACCACGCTGACGCGGGAATTTGACGACGAGGGCGAGGTCCTCTCCGTCGGGGAAGCGCAGAAGGTGTCCCTGGCACGGGCGTTCACCAACGACTCCCCCTTCGTCATTCTGGACGAGCCGTCCTCCGCTCTAGACCCCATCGCCGAATACAAAATGTTCGGAAATATGCTCGACGCCTGTGCGAATCGGACATTGATCTTCATCTCCCACCGCCTGTCCTCCGCCGTGCTGGCCGACCGGGTCTTCTACATGGAGGACGGTACTGTTGCGGAGGAGGGGACTCACGCGGAACTGATGGAGAAGAACGGCAGATACGCCGAACTCTTCCGGATGCAGGCAGAAAACTACCGGGAGAC
The DNA here is from genome assembly GCA_902778205.1 of uncultured Ruminococcus sp. Classification (GTDB taxonomy): domain Bacteria; phylum Bacillota; class Clostridia; order Oscillospirales; family CAG-272; genus UMGS1696. The sequence continues at coordinate 15,515 of CACYWX010000005.1, forward strand.
CGAGGACGAGCGCGCGGCGCGGGAATCCCTGGCCGGAGCGGCCGGAAAGGAGGAAGCCGATGAAAAAAGATGAGAAGAAAGAGAAAAAGGATAAAATCCCCCTCGGGCGGACGTTGTACTGCAATTTCCTGATGCTCTCGAAGATCTGGCACATGACGCCGCAGTACATCGTGTTCATGGTGATCGTGGGCCTTGTCGGAGGCGCGGCAAACTCCCTCGAGACGATCTTCACCTATATGCTCTTCAACGCCCTGGATGAGCCGGGGGTGACCTTCGGGCGGATGGCTCTGTATCTCGGGGTGATCCTCGGCGTGAACCTCCTGATCGGGCTGTTCTACTCCTGGTATTACGAATACTACCAGACCGTGACGGACAAGAAGCTCCAGCACCGGATGCACGAGGAGCTGTTCCGGCACGCGCTGACCATGGATCTCGCCTGCTATGACGATCCGAAGTTCTACAACGATTATGTCTGGGCCATGGACGAGTCCAAGGGCCGGGCGGTGCAGGTGCTGGACGACACGGCGCGGATGATCCGGTATCTCATCACTATCTCGACCCTCATCACCCTCATGATGCGGGTGGACGTGCTGGTGGGAGCCATCCTCTTCGTCGGAGCCGCGGCGGACGCCGTTCTCTGGGAGGTGGGCAACCGGTTCAACTTCAAAAAGAACGAACGCACCAAGCCACTCCACCGCAAAAACTCCTACGTCAACCGGGTCTACCATCTGGCGGACTTCGCCAAGGAGCTCCGCGTCTCCCGCGCCGGGGAGAATCTCGAAAAGATCTACTCCGACAGCGTGGACGGGATCGTGGAGGCGGAGGTGTGGAACGGAAAGCGGCGGTACGGCCTGGACCTGCTCACCGAGGTGGTCGACGAGGCCGCGCGGTATCTGCCCGTGATTCTCCTGCTCTTCAAGCTCTACGACGGCACGGCGCAGCTCGGCGCGTTTGTCGCGTCCATCAACATCATCTGGAACCTCAACTGGTCCATGTACGATCTGGCGAAGAACCTGATCCGGATGCCGGAGAACGCCCGGTACGTGGAGAAGTACCTGAAATTCATGTCCTACCGCCCGGCGATTGTCAGCGGGGAGGTCAAGCCCGAACCGCTGGAAACGGTCGAATTCCAAAACGTCACTTTCTCGTACAGCCCGGTAGAACCGAAAGAAAAAGAAGAGAAGACGGAATCGGAAAGAGAGGGGGAGGAGGAACCGGAGGCTCCGAAGAACTCCCTCGAGAACGTCAGCCTGACCATCCGGCGCGGGGAAAAGGTCGCCATCGTCGGCTACAACGGCGCGGGCAAAACCACCCTGACGAAGCTGCTCATGCGTCTGTACGATCCCACGGAGGGGGAGATCCTCTACAACGGGCGGAATCTGAAGGAATACGACATTCCGGGACTGCGCGCGAGGATCGGGACGGTCTTTCAGGACTACAGGATCTTCGCCGCCACCGTCGCCGAAAACGTGTTGGGCCGGGAGTGCGCCGACGAGGACCGGGAGTCCGTGACGGACGCGCTGACGAAAGCGACCTTCGCGGACCGGCTGGCGGAGCTGGAAAAGGGGCTGGACACGCCGCTGACAAAGGAATTCAGCGAGGACGGCGTGAACCTATCAGGCGGCGAGGCCCAGAAGGTCGCCATCGCGCGGATCTTCGCCCGGCCCTATGAGCTCATCGTCATGGACGAGCCGTCCTCCGCCCTGGATCCCGCCGCCGAATACGAGCTGAACCACACGATCCTGGAATACGCCCGGGACAAGACGGTGATCTTCATCTCCCACCGCCTCTCCACCACCCGCATGGCAGACCGCATCCTTATGTTCGCGGACGGGAGGCTCATCGAAGAGGGCAGCCACGACGCGCTCATGCGGATGAACGGGAAATACGCCGAGATGTTCCGGCTTCAGGCGGAGAAGTACCGGGAGGCGGGGTGAACCAAGGGGGAATCGAAACGAGAGGAGGGCGCGTATGGTATTTGTCCATTATCTTTACCGCGATTACGAAATGTTCGAGAGTGACACGCGGCTGATTCTTCTGCCGAAAAAGTACCTCCTGTCCAAGCTGTTCGGTCTGAATTTCTGGTTCATGGCGGGCGGGCTGTTTTCCTACAAACTGTTCTGGGCAGGCGCGATCTTCGCGTGGATTTACGGTGGGGCCTGCGCCGCGCAGCTCGCTAAAATCTGGACGCTCCACCGCCTGTCCCTCATCCGGTACTGGCTGTGCGTCGCGGTTTTCGTCCTGCTCTGCATCCTCATCGGTTGGCTGACGCGGACGCTGCTGATTCACCTGTGGCTGTAGAAAGAAGGAGGTTTCCATGTTTTTACTGTATCCCACTGCGGACCCCGATACGAGCTATCTGCGAGATGACATGACGGCAGATATGCTGAAATCGCTCGGTGTCGGACGTCTGCTTGCGATGGAGGAAAGAGATCTCGCGCCGCTGTTATCCGCCGATCCCACTGTGATCCGCCGCCGTCAGGCGTTGTTTCAGGATCTTGACAGGAGCCCCGCTCTGACGGAAATCCTCCACCGACTGTACGAATACCTGAAAAACATCCGGGAAATGGCGCAGAAGCGCGCGGGGCTCGGTCAGACAGCCGAAGACGTGCTCTACTCCTTCGGTGAAGTGAGTCTGTTCATCGGCATGATCCGGGACATCAGCGAAGCCCTCGAAGCAGCCGAACCGGCCTCCGACGCGCTGAAAGACTTGTCCGCTTTGCTCCATGAAATTGCCGCCGACCCGCAGTTCGCGGAGATCGAGGACTATGTCGCAAAGCTCGCAGAAAGCCGAAACGTCGCCCGGAGTATCACCCTCGGGGTGAATCTCGACGCGGGCTTCGGCGTGAAGGAAGTCGGCGTGGTCTCCGTCAACGACGACCGCTACACGGTCTCAGATCTGTTCACCGCGATCCTCGGCAAAAAACGTCAGGACGGCGCGCTGGTCTGCATGACGCCTCTCGTCGGCGGGGAGAAGACGCGCGGACTGGAACAGGCTGTCTATATCGCCCTGAACTCCTATCTGCTGAAAGCCTTCGTCCGGGCCAGAACCGTTCTGCTCGGGTACATTTCCTCGGTGATCTCGGGCGTCACGCCGCTCATGGACGAGCTGACCTTTATTCTGCGGGGAGCGGACTGGATGAAGGATCTTCGGGATCGCGGGGCGGTTTTCTGTTTCCCCGAGACCGGCAGCCGGTTGCTGAAGCTGAAAGGCTGCTGGAACCCGGCCCTGCTGAGGAAAACCGAGGTCAAATCCATCGTTCCGAGCGACGTTTCGGCGGACGGTGAAACGACGATCCTTCTTGTGACCGGACCGAACAGCGGGGGAAAAAGCGTATTTCTGAAATCGGTCGGTATCTCCGCCGTGCTTGCCGCCCTCGGCCTTCCCGTCTGCGCGAAACGGGCGGAGGTTCCTCTTTTCACTCGCATCCTCACCCATTTCCCGGCGCAGGATTCGGAGCAGGAAAGCCGTCTCGTGGAGGAATGCCGCGCCATGCGGGATCTGCTCGACCGAACGGACGAAGGAACGCTTCTTTTGATGGACGAATCCTTCTCCGGCACGGCGGCGGAAGAGGGGGCGATCATTGCCGGGGAGGTATTGCAGATCATCCGGGACAGCCGCGCCTTCTGCCTTTACTCCACGCACCTGCATGCGCTGGCCTCCGCCGAAGCCGTGGAACGCTTCAACCGGGGAAGTCCGAAGCTGAAGACACTTTCGGCGGAATACCGGGACGGGGAGCGGACCTACCGTATCGTGGAACAGGCGGCCGCCGGACTGTCCCATGCCTACGAAATCGCCGAACGGTACGGTCTGAGATATGACAAAGCAAAAGGAACACACTGACAGATAGAAGGAGACTTCCCATGGAAATCAGAATAACCCACCCCCGCGACCCTTCCAGCCTCTCAGCCCTCACCGAGTCGGGACAGCGCGGCAAGCTCGACGAGTACGCCGCCGAGCCGGAAAAGCTCTTTTCCCTCGAAAAGGACGGAGCGGCGGTCGGGTGGATGCACCTCCATATCCCCGACGAGGCGAAATACAGCGCGTTCGTGTATATCTACATTACCCCGACGTACCGCAGGCAGGGAATCGGGCGCGAGGTCTACCGGGAGGCGGAAAAGAGGATCCGCTCGAGCGGCTGCGACTGGTGGTCCTCCTACCCGCCTTCTGAAAGCTCGGACGCATTCTGTCACAACGTCGGATTTACTTACACGAACACCAATCACTATATGGTCTGGCGCGGCGATGCCCGGACGCTGGACTATCCCGCGGACGGCATCCGGCCCATCGAGGAGCGCGACATTCCCGACGGGCCCGGGATCTGGAGCCGGGAATACGCCCGGATGCACCGGGAGCTGGGGATCCCGTATGAGGAAACCGTTCCGACCCCGGAGCAGATCGAGCACGACCGGCGTGAGATCCGCGAGCATCCCGAACGCTGGCGCAATGTCTTTCTGTTGGATGAAGGTGAAGGTCCGGTGGCTTACGGCGCAGTATTTGAAGACGGGGACGGCGTCGGCGCGGTGGCAGTGGATTACGCGCACAGAAACCGGGGGTACGGCACGCGGATGACAGCCTTTCTCACCCGGGAATGCATCCGCCGCGGCCATGCGCATCCGTTCCTTTACTGCGAGGCAGGGAACGACGCCGCACTGCACATCTACGAAAAGCTCGGCTACCGCATCGAATCCAGCGAAACCGTGGCCGTCAGGACCCGCGCGTCGATCCGGGAGGAAGCGGAGCGGGAAAGAATCCGTTAACCCATTTTCTCCCGCCCGGATCCCTTGACAAAGCGGGCCGGATATGGTACAGTTAAAAAAACAAAACGATTTCCCGCAGGGAGGTGTTTGTCATGAAAAACAAGAAAATCCGGCGCGTCCCTGTCGCGGAAAGCTGAAATCAGCAATCTTTATTACGACACGTTCGCTCCGGCGGGCGTGTTTTTTTGCGGGTTTTGCACGCTCCTCCGTTTTATTCCCTTCTCAAACGAAAAAGGCAAACTGACAAAGACGTGTGAAAAGCGAAATCTGAAAAAGAGCGCTGTACGTTACCCCGTGCTGCACGTTGAGAGGAAAGCTGCACCAGTGTAATGATAAAGTTCTTGCCAGGCATTTATGCCTCGGGCTTCCTTTCAAGAAGCCGCGTCCCCTTTTCGCTTGAGATTAGTATCACTTCAGAAAGAAGGAATGCCCTTGAAGAGACTCAAAACCCTTTTCCGCTCCATGGAGGAGAAAACCGAAACCTATCGTGTCCTATACGACGCGCCGATCGTCATTCAGCCGCCGACGGAAGAGGCTCCATACGGGGATAACGACGCGGCGTTTTACCGGTACGACACCGCGTTTGTCATCGAATCCCCGCCGAAGAACGCGCAGGACCGCCCCGTCGTCCTCATCCGCATCCCGGCGGAGCGCATCGATCCCGCGCTCGCCGCAGAGCCCGGCGGATCGGCGGACGATGGGAACGGTGAGCTTCCGGACGCGCTGACCGAGCATCTCCGCGACGCGGCGGCGGACTTCTGTCTCCGGGCGTTCGCCGGGCAGATCGACGCACTCAATGAGGTCCTGTACAACCGGAGCCGGCCGGACAGGGAAAGCGGGAAGTATTACCTGTACCGCCCCGGCGGGGAGATCCTGCGGCGGAACATGGCCTTTTTCGCCGTCTGTCCGCAGCGCGATTACGATTATCTGACGGGGATCATGGTCCAGCTGTGGGATCCGGAGGAGCGCCCCTGTCCGCCGAAGCTCTGCCTGTGCTTCCGGCTCGAGGTCCAGCTTCCGCTCCGCAAGCTGAAAAAGGCCATGACCATGATGACCTCCGACCTGCCCGACGCGGTGGACGCTTTTGCCGCCTCGCTTGACCGGCGGGCTCTCCGGGAGACGCTCGCCCTGGCCGAGAAGCAGTTCCGCATGCGTCAAGCCATCCGTTCCTCGCCATGGTGTGCCTTCGTGGCGAACGGAAGTATCCTCCCGCGGGCAAAGGACGGCGTAAGTCCTCTTGACGGGGCGGTCCTGTTTCAGTCAACACCGGAGGACGAAATCGAGCTCTGCGGCGTGCGCGGCATGGGGATCCCGCGGGGTGTAACGGTCATTACGGGCGGCGGGTATTCCGGCAAATCCACCCTCCTTGACGCCGTTGCCGCCGGGATTTATGATCACCGGGCGGGCGACGGGCGGGAGCTTGTCCTGACGGATGAGACGGCGGTTTCCATCGCGGCGGAGGACGGACGGGCTGTCTCCCGGCTCAACATCGGGCCGTTTCTGAAATCCCTGCCCGGCGGCCATTCCCCGGCGGATTTCACGACGGCCCATGCCTCCGGATCGACCTCCCAGGCGGCGGGGATCATGGAGGCGGTCTCGGCGGGCTCGCGGCTCCTTCTCATCGACGAGGACCGGAGCGCGACGAACTTCATGATCCGGGACGCGAAGATGAAGGCGCTCATCAAAAAAGAGCCCATCACGCCCTTCACCGACCGGGTGCGGGAGCTGGCGGAGCGGGGCGTTTCGACGATCCTCGTCATCGGCGGAAGCGGGGAATATCTCGGCCCGGCGGACCGCGTCTATCTCATGGACGACTACCGTATATCGGACGCGACGGCTCGCGCGAAGGAGATCTGGCTCTCTTCCGGCGGGGAAACGGAAACGCCGCCGCCCTGTGACTGGGAGGTGCGCCGGACCCTCACGGGCGAGGGCTTCTCCTCGTATCCGGAGGCGTCCGGAACGGAGCGGCTCGAGGCGAACGACATGGGCTTCCTCCTCATCGGCTCGGAGCGGATCGATCTGCGCGGGATCTTCTCGCTCATGACGGAGGCCCAGCGCACAGCCGCCGCGTTCATTCTTCGGACCGTCATGGTGAGCCATCGCCCGGGACCCGTGGACCTTGCGGCGGAGTTTGACGCGGTGTACGAGCGGATCCGCCGGGAGGGAGTTCACGCGGTCTACACCTCCTTCTTCACGACCATGCGCCTGCCCATGGAGCTGCCCCGCCGGATCGACCTTGAGGCGGCGGTGTCCCGGATGCGGCGGCAGAGGTGGAGGTGACGAAGCGCTACGCTTTATTCACATCCCATTCCCCGGCCAGAGGCTCGACTCTTGTCCGGATCGCCTCAAACGCGGACGTTTCCCGGATGAAATCGAAGACCGGATCCTTCATGGTGTCAAGGAGTCCGTGCGCGGTGTTTTCCTTGTAATTCAGGCCGACGTTCGGCTCATGGGTGCCGCGGAACAGGGGGGATGTGTGCGTATAGGAGGGAGCCTCCACATAGCGGTCGAACGCCGCGGCGTGCTTTTCCGCCTCGGACAGAGCCTCCAGGGTCCGATCCGCCTCTTTCCGGTTCGCGGCCGCCCTGGCGAGGGTGATCCAGCGGTCGTACAGGCGGATGTGGGCGAAGGCGTAGTCCCCGTCCTCGTACATCAGCTCGTAGAGCGCGATCACTTTTCTTGCGGCATACTCCCCGTCTTCGACCATGCCGATGTCAAACGCGAGCGCGTCAAGCAGGGTGGAGCGGAATTCCCGGATATGCCTCTCCCGTTCTTCCCCCTCGAGCAGTGTGTTCAGAAGGACATTGCGGGTCTGGTACAGATCCGGCAGGGTGTACGCCAGCTCCTTTGCCCGGGCAATATTGCCCTTATCCCGATAAGCGAACACCAGACACTGGATCGCGTCGCGCCGGTTGGATTCGTCGGTGCTGTTTTTCAGCATCCATTCGCCCAGCTCGATAACGCGGTCACAGTCGTTTTCGACAAACAAAAGCCTGCCCATCAATTCTTCGTCGTTCGGGTACTGTCTGAGCGCTTCCTCGAGGAGCCGGGCGGCTTCGTCTCCGTGTCCGCGGCTCGACAACGCGCCGGCTCGACGGGTGATTTCAGCGATCTCCTCCCGCCGCTTCTCCTCGCCCACGCCGAGGAGCCAGTCCGACGTGACGCCGAGCGCGGAGCAGAGGGCGGGGATCAGCATGAGATCGGGCACCGTTTTCCCGACCTCCCACTGACTCACGGCCGATTCCGTCACCGAGAGCCGCTCCGCCAGCGCGTCCTGCGTCATGTCGCGGTCCCGTCTTGCCTTGCGGATATTCCTTCCTATGGTCTCCTGATTCATGGTTTTCATCCTTCCGTGTGAGATTCCGGAGGGCCCTTCCGTTGGTTTCATTGTATCAGAAAGGATCACGCTCCGCAAGGGAGCCGTTCTAAAGCCGGCTGAAGCGGCGCTTCGATTTTCAGAGCAGAAGGAGACGCGGATCCTCCGGATCACCGGTTCGGATTGACCTCCACCCCGGCGACGGTCTCCCCGTCGTACACCACGCGCACGGAAACGGCGTCCGGGATGTTGTTCTCGGCGATATAGTAGCGGCGCACTGCGCTTCCGTCGGCGGAGAAAAGGATGTCCTCCCAGCTTGTCACGGGCACCCCGTTCCAGTACGGATCGCCCGTCTCGGTCCCCCGTCTGGGCTCGCAGGTGACGCCGTAGGGGGCGAACGCATCGTAGTATTCCCGGAGCGATTCATAGCGGAGGTCCGCATAGGGTTTCCATTCCGGCTCTCCCTCAGCCGTGTCGGAGCACCAGAGGCTCGCGCTTCCGAGACCTTCGTCGTACCGGAAATCCGCCCGGTATTCGAGGATCAGCGCGTCGAGCTTTGCAAGGCGTTCCTCCCGGGATGCGTACCCGGTCAGCATGATCTTCCCGATTTCGTCCTCGAGCTGTATGCTTCCATGCCATTTTTCGTTTGCGGCGTTCCACTCTTCCAAAGGCCATGCGGTTTTGCGTTCCGCCTCGTCTTTTGCCGCTTTTTCCCCGATCTTTTCCTCGTACTTTTCACGCAGCCTCTGGTTCTTTTGCTCGTTGAAGTACGCTTCCTCGGAGATCCCCAGCATTTCCCACACGGGGAGTTCGGGTTCCGGTGCCTGCTCCGCCGCTGTGAGCGCCAGCCGTTCCGCCTCCGCAAGCTCCGCTTCCATTCTTGCCTGTTCCTCCGCGAGCCGCCGGGCTTCCTTTTCCTCCAGCTTTTCCCGGAATCTCAGGTTTTTCTCGGACATGAACTCTTCTTCCGTCAGGTTGTATATTTCCCAGATGGGAACTTCCGGTTCAGATACCTGTTCCGCCGCTTCTTTCACCTGCTGTTCCGCTTTGAGCCGCAATTGTTCCTCCAGCTCGGCCTGTACCTGTGCCTGAAGCTCTGCTTCAAGAAGCCTTTCCTGTTCTTCCTCTTCGGCGGCAAGCGCTTCTGCGCCCGCATCCGTTTGTTCTGTCTGTTCCGGCACCTCGGGCTCCTCCGGGGTCTCCTGCGCCGCCGTGGTGGCGAAGACCGCCGTGATGCCGCACACCGCGATGACGGCCGCGAGGGACGCCGCCCATGTGATTCTTCTGACCTTCATG